>QFOI01000021.1:6360-24911 GCA_003241175.1 Pseudopedobacter saltans | reverse complement strand
TACGAAAAAGCCAAAACAGTAGCCATCGCAGATAAATTGGGTTTTGGAAAATGTCGTCTTTCTTTTGCCGTTAGAAAAAACGAAAATTTCGAAGGGCCAAAGACATTGGAAGGCAAACGAATTGCAACAAGTTATCCAGTATTGGTTCAAAAATATTTGGATGAAAACCAAATCCAAGCAGAAATCCAAGAGATAAGCGGAAGCGTGGAGATTGCACCAGGTATTGGTTTGGCAGATATCATCTGCGATTTGGTAAGTTCAGGATCTACCCTTTTCATGAACGGTCTGAAAGAAGCCGATGTCATTCTGCAATCACAAGCTGTATTGATAAAAAACAAAGATATCGATGCAAGCAAACAAATGATATTGGAATCTTTATTATTCCGAATACAAGCAGTCAAGCAAGCAAAAAGCAGCAAATATGTATTGATGAATGCACCAAACGATAAGTTGGAAGCTATCGAAGAATTATTGCCTGGCATGAAAAGTCCAACTATATTACCTCTCGCCGCAGAAGGCTGGAGCAGTATTCACACCGTTATGTCCGAAACACAGTTTTGGGGTATCGTCCAAGACTTGAAAGCTATTGGTGCGGAAGGTATATTGGTCCTTCCTATTGAAAAAATGGTTCCTTAACAAACACCCATATGAACATATTCAAAAATCCAGATAGATCAACTTGGGCTGAACTTACACAAAGGCCAGAGATTGACAATCGCTCTTTAACCGAACTGGTTAAGAATGTATTGGACGATGTAAAAAGCAATGGCGATAAGGCAATTTTAAACTACACGGAAAAATTTGATGGCGTAAGACTTGATTCCATGTTGGTTTCTGACGAAGAGTTAAAAGAAGCAGAAACCTTGTTGAGCATGTCTTTGAAAAGCTCTATTAAACAGGCTGCGGAAAATATCCGAACTTTCCACCTTAATCAAGTTTTGCATTCCGAAGTTATCCAAACAATGCCTGGCATTGAATGTTGGCGTAAAAGTGTCGGTATCGAAAAAGTTGGGCTTTATATTCCAGGCGGTTCTGCGCCGCTATTTTCCACAATATTGATGTTGGGAATTCCTGCAAAAATTGCCGGATGCAAGGAAGTTATCCTGTGTACACCTCCTAATAAAGAAGGAAAATTGCACCCCGCCATTTTGTATTGTGCCCAACTGGTAGGCATTCACAAGATTTTCAAAGTGGGTGGTGTTCAGGCAATTGGGGCAATGGCTTATGGTTCGGAATCCATTCCTCAAGTCTATAAAATATTCGGACCTGGCAATCAATATGTTATGTGTGCGAAACAATTGATCCAGTTAGATGGCATTTCTATTGATATGCCCGCCGGCCCCAGCGAAGTAGCCGTATTGGCAGATGAAACGGCAAATGCAGATTTTGTTGCTGCCGATTTGTTGTCACAAGCAGAGCACGGTCCTGATAGTCAAGTTTTACTAATATCAATTGACGAGCACTTATTGGAAGACGTAAAACAGTCCGTTGCGACGCAGTTAGAAAAACTACCACGCAAAGACCTCGCAGAAAAGTCTTTGTCCAATAGTAAACTGGTCTCTATTCCGACAATAGAGGAGGCAATCGCACTGAGTAATTTCTATGCTCCAGAACATTTAATCGTTTCTTGCAAAAATGCAGAAGTTATTGGGCAAAAAATAACCAATGCTGGTTCTGTTTTCCTAGGGAATTATTCACCAGAAAGTGTGGGCGATTATGCAAGTGGTACCAATCATACACTTCCAACCAAAGGTTATGCACATGCATACAGCGGTGTGAGCGTGGATAGTTTTGTCAAAAAAATCACTTTCCAAAAACTTTCGGAAAGCGGTCTTAGCAAAATAGCCAATACCGTTATCGAAATGGCAGAGGCTGAGGGTTTACAAGCACACGCCAATGCCGTCCGTATTCGTATAGGTGAGCGTTTTTAGTTAAGATAGTTTACAGTTTTTAATATGTCATTCAATATCAACAATTTAGTAAAAGAGAATATCAAGAGCCTGGCACCTTATTCTTCCGCCCGCGATGAATTTTCGGGAGAAGCCAATATATTTTTGGATGCGAATGAGAATAGTCTTGGTTCTCCTTTGTCAGAAGATTACACACGCTACCCCGATCCGCACCAAAGAGCGCTTAAGCAGGAATTGGCAAAAATAAAACAGGTTTTGCCTGAAAATATATTTTTGGGTAACGGAAGTGATGAATGTATTGACTTGCTTTATCGCTGTTTTTGCCAAAGTCAAAAAGACAATGTCATTATTTGTCCGCCTACGTATGGCATGTATGAGGTTAGTGCCAATATCAATGACGTCGAGATACGCAAAGCTCAATTGACACCAGATTTTCAATTGGATCTAGCTTCAATAAAAGCAAATATCGACAACAATACCAAGATCATCTGGATATGTTCTCCCAACAATCCTTCTGGCAATCTTTTGAAAAGGGAGTCAATACTGAGCATTTTAAATGATTTTCAAGGACTTGTAGTTGTTGATGAGGCTTATATTGATTTCGCGAATCAGGAATCATTTACACAACAGCTAGCGCAATATCCCAACCTCGTAGTCATGCAGACTTTTAGCAAAGCATGGGGCATGGCAGGGCTTCGTTTAGGAATGGCGTTTGCCTCCAAAGAAATTATTTCTATTTTGGACAGGGTAAAACCTCCTTACAATATTAATCAAGTAACGCAACAATTGGCTCTCGAAGCGTTGGCAAACTGGGATACTGTAAAAAAATATACCGTTGAACTTATTGCACTTAGAAACGACCTTGCTTCCAATTTGGAAAAAATTCCTTTGGTAAAGAAGATCCATCCGTCAGATGCTAATTTTTTATTGGTGGAAGTAACTGATGCTCAATCAATATACGATCAATTGCTGCAAAACAAAATCGTTGTGCGTGACCGACACAAAGTGATCCTTTGCGACAACTGTTTGCGTCTTACTGTCGGCACAAAAGAAGAAAACAACGCTTTGGAGCAAAGCCTTAAACAGATTAGGACAGTCGCTTCAAATTAACATTTAAATAATTTATTATCAATAAATTATAATAAAATTAGCCCATTGTACGCCTTATTTTTTAACGATATTTGGCAAAGATTTTGACGGGTTTCCGAGTTTCGGAAACCCGTTGACGTTTTTAATTCAATACAATGAAAGCTACTTTAATCACAGTTTTAGCTTTATTATTCCTGCAATCTCTGATTGTACATCCCCTATTGGCACAAACAAATATTGCCATTTCGGCTAAGCCGATAGTAAACAAACACGATCCAGAACCTGAATTGTTTCAAAATAGTTTTCTAAAAAAAATAGATAACATTTCGGGTGTTGATATTTTGTCTAAAAATATTGATGCCATCGGAGGAATCAACCAGTTAAAATCCATACAAAGCCTTGATTTTAAAGGAAGTTTGGAGATTTCCGGTATGAAATTCAATTTTTCCGAAAGGAAAGAATTTCCTAATCTAGATTATATTGCTTTATCCATTGACAAGGACACTATCCTACGCAGTGTCTTTGACGGAAAATCCGGTTATAACCAAGAAATAAGTGGAAAAAAATCTTTAACCGATGATGAAATAAAGGAGCGTAACCAAGACAACCTAGCTCTATTTAACCAAATTTCCTATCTGGACTCTTCCAAAAAATTTCATTTGACCAATATAAGTAAGGACAATGCAGGCGATTCAGCTTTTTATAGACTTGACATAAAAACACCTTCCGGAAAATTGATATCCGAATTTTACGATACAACCACTTTTTTGTTGACCAAAAGCATCGAAAAGGAAAAGATTGACAGCGACAGCACCGTCACTTACAAATCATTTGGCAATTACAGAAAAATCAATGGCGTACAATTTCCATATAGTATTGATATTCAAAAGATTCAAAATGGAAAGGAACAAAATATTGCCATATCCATTGAATCTGTCCAGATCAATCTTCCAACAGAATAATGTTCCTTTTATTTTAAATGATAAAATTTCATTAACTTTTTCTATGGGCTCTCAAATAAAAGCTTAAAAGTTTTTATTGCAGTATCTTTGTCGTTTGACTAATTAAAAGCGTCATTGAATACTAAAATGAAAAATATTACCGTAAAAATCATCAATAAATCAAATAATCCGTTACCGACTTACGCAACTCCAGGATCTTCAGGCCTTGACCTCAGAGCATTTATAGAGATGCCAATCGTTCTTGAACCAATGCAACGTATTTTGGTGCCAACAGGACTTTTTATAGAATTACCAGAAGGTCATGAAGCGCAGGTACGTCCAAGAAGTGGTTTGGCTATCAATCAAGGAATAACTTGCCTCAACACTCCAGGAACCGTTGATGCAGATTATAGAGGAGAGATAAAAGTGATATTGATTAACCTTTCCACTACTACACAAACCATCAAACCTGGCGATCGCATCGCTCAGATGGTTATACAACAGGTGGCTCAGGTTATATTGTACGAGGTGAAAGAGATCAGTGAGACAGAGCGTGGTGATGGAGGTTTTGGTCACACAGGAAAGAATTAGGCATGAACATAAAACTATTGGGTATAGGTATATTGGTATTTTTGGCGTCTTGTCATTCAGCCAAAAAAGTAATCTCGCCAACTCAACCGAAGTCAAACAAAGATTCCACCGCGACGAGCAAAACTCCCACTATAAAAGATTCCGCAACAGTTGCGGAGGACATTTTAAATAGTGTGAAAAGTGGCGTGTTTAGTTATCAAACCATTTCAGGTAAACTTGGAGTATCCATAAAGGCTGCCAATATTGACCAAAGTGTCAACGCAAGTCTAAAGTCAGCCAAAGATAGTTTGATATGGATATCGTTGACTGGACCTTTTAATATTGAAGGCGCTCGTGCGAAGATTACTGTTGACAGCGCTTTAGTAATCAACAAACTGAACAGTACAGTGGAGAAAAGATCCATTTCCTATATTCAAAATCTTATACATCAACCGCTTACATTTATCGATATACAAAGTATTTTAACTGGAGGTCTTTTATTAAAATACAGCAAGCTAGAATCGTTCAAAGGCAATGCAGATGGAACTTGGCAACTTGTATTGTCTAACGGAAACATACAAAACATTGCAACGATAGATCCACAAAACAAAAGAGTCATTCAGAATGCCTTGACGGATTTAAAAAATCCTAGCCGAACCTGCCTTGTCCAATATAAAAACTTTCAAAATACAGCAGCAGGATGGATGCCTTACGAAATCAGTATTAATGCCCAAGACAAAACGCCTATCAAAGTCGAGTTAAATTACAAACAAGTAAATTTTAACCAAACATTAGATTATCCGTTCAATATACCTAGTAAATATAGCGTTCGACAATAAATATTCAAGTTTCTGGTACTTTTTGGATGGACTTGGAAGAATATTAATTACCTTACGATAAGTAAAAAAACGATAAAGCATTTTGATGAAAAAAATATTGTTTGTTTTAACCATTTTTATAGGCAGTTCGTCTATAGGATTCAGTCAACAGACAAAAGAAGACATTCAAAGAGAACAAGCTCAGTTAAGAAAGGACTTGGCAGAGCTTAATTCTAACCTAAGTGAAATAAGGTCCACACGAAAAAAGTCGTTGACAGAACTATATTTGGTTCAACGTAAAATAAAGACAAGGGAAGCTTTGGTGGAAAACATACAAAGTGAAATCATTGTCTTAAACAAAGACATAACAGGTAATGTAGAATCTATCAAGCGCTACCTTAAGCAGTTGGATACACTTAAGACGAAGTATGCTCAGAGCTTAGCCTTTGCTTATCGTAACAGAAACAGCTACAACCAGATCAATTTTATATTTTCTGCATCATCGTTCAACGATGCCATCAAAAGGGTAACCTATCTTAAAAGTTATCGTAGATACAGAGAAGCTCAAGTTGCTGACATAAAAGCAGTGCAGGATATTTTACGTAAACAATTAGCGGATCTTACAGTTAGTAAAAAACAAAAAAGTAACGCATTGACAAATCAGACGACAGAATTGACTTCTTTGCAAACAGACGAAAAAGAAAAAGACCAATCTGTTGCAGATCTGAAAAGTCGCGAAGGTGAGATCAATACAGAAATTGGTGAAAAAAATAAAAGGAGAAGAAAACTTCAAGCGAACCTTGATCGAATCATACAACAAGAAATAGCAGCAGCAAGAGCCGAAGAAGCTAGAAAAGCAAAGGAAAGAAGAGAGCAGCTAGCGAGAGAAAAAGCAGCTGAACAAGAAAGATTACGCAAAATCGCAGAACAAAAAGCAATTGCGGAAGCGGCAGAGGCGGCAAGAAAAGAAAGAGAACGTAAAGAAGCATTGGCGGCAGCTGATGCAGCAAGACAAGCAGCGAAAACAGCTGCTGAAGAGCAAGCTAAGAAAGAAGCGTTGGAAAAACTCAAACAACAACAAGAGGACGAGCGTATTGCAGAAGCTAAAAGAGTCGCTGATGCTAAAAAGAAAGCTGATGACGCTGCGGCAGAAGTTCAAAAAGTTATTGACAATAGCCCAACTCCATCCGCTCCAAAGACCAAAGATGATGAACTACGTTCCAAACGTGGATCGAGTGTGTTGGAAAACACTTCTGAATCTTTGGCAGAATCCATTGATTTCGAAAAAAACAAAGGAAATCTTCCTTGGCCTACAAACGGTATTTTAAGTGGTACTTTTGGACTACATACAATTCCTGGCTCTACTATTAAAGACAATAACAACGGTATTGACATAAGTCCCGCTGTAGGTGCGCCGGTCCGTTCCGTGGCAAATGGTACGGTAACAGGAGTCATAAATGATGACGGGGATTACACTATCATCATTCGACATGGAAAGTATTTTACAAGCTATTCCAATGTTAGAAACCCTGCTGTCAGAAAAGGTAGCGAGGTCAAAGGAAACACCGTTATTGGGAGTGCTGGCCAAGCTTTTGATGGTAATGGAGGTTTCATTTCTTTCAATATAGCCAATGATAGGGGTACTTTCTTAGATCCACAATCGTGGCTAAGAAGACGTTAATTAGATATTTATAATTTTGACGCGGACTTTCACAAGTCCGCTTTTTTGTTAAATACCGAAGAATACATATCCTTTTTTCGCAACAATCCTATCTTTGCAGAGGAATGTGGCGGAAGGATACGATACAAAAACCTAATACTTTTATAATTGCAACAATTGTAATGTTTTGCGTGCATAAAGCCCATGCGCAAAAAGATAGTATTGTAACGAAACCTCAAAAAGAAGAATTCAAAAGTTTGCTGCCCAATATATCTACACAAAGAGTTACAGCAGACAATACCAGCAAATCGATTCACACAACATTAAATCCACAAGTTGTAGGGTTTAAAGATCAATACGTCAAAAAGGAACAACACGAAATGATGCGAATGAAGGATTGGGGACGTCCTTATTTTCATATTTACGACAAAATCCTTTCCCAATATCACCTTCCACTTGAATTGAAATATCTTTCGGTTATAGAAAGCAGTTTGCAATCAGGTATGCGTTCTTGGGCAGGAGCTGTTGGACCTTGGCAATTGATGTATGATGAAGCCATGCGATATGGTTTAAGAGTGAGTGATGGTATTGACGAACGGACTGACTTCCAAAAAAGTACCGTTGCAGCAGCTAAATTGTTGACTGAGCTACACCAACAGTTTGGTGACTGGCTTTTGGTAATTGCAGCCTACAATGCTGGACCTGGGGCAGTCAGAAAAGCAAAAAGAAAAGCTGGCAGCGATGATTTTTGGAAACTGCAATATTACCTTCCTTTGGAAACAAGAAATCATGTTAAGAAATTTATCAGTACACATTATTTTTTTGAAGGCAGTGGTGGGGTAACGACAATGACCAAAAACGAAACAAAAGATTACCAAGAGCAAACTATAGTTGTGGAATCAACTTTAACCGAAGAGGAAAAGAAAAACACAAAGACTTATCAGTTGACTGGATTTTATGACGGGGAAATAATCTGTAAAAAAATTGGTATTCCAAACGCACTATTCAATAAACTTAATCCTGGTTTCAATAAGACTTTAGCGAATGGAAAGACATACGAATTAAGACTTCCCAACGAAAAAATGGACCTATTTCTAAAAGACAAAAACGAAATATTGGCGGCTTGTTTCAAGCAGTTAATCGGCTAACTTATTCTTACTTTTTCCTAATCAGACCATGTTGATCGAAATATAGTAGTCCCTCTTCCGATAGTCTTTGAAAACTAATCTGAATGTCTTGATCATTCCAGTCCAATAGTTTCTTCAAGTCAGACAACAAAATGCCATTAGGACCAATCCTATCCAAAATCCTTGCACTTATATCTACAATCTCTTTATCCGTCAGTACTTCCTTTTTCTCTTTTAGACAGTTGTCGCATATACCACAACGAAAACTATCTTGTTTCGCAAAATATTGACATACAAAGTTCATCCTACAATCGACACTTAGTCCAATATAGTCAACAACTGATTCGATTTTTGTCTGGTAAATTTCTTTCCTATTCCGATAAAAAGCATGGTCAAAATTGATGTATTCAGTAGGTGCCCTATTTTCTATAAAATGTATCTGGGGCGTTTCTTTATACGGCCAATAGTCTATGACTTGACTACGCTGCAGTTTTAGAATTCTTACAGTAACCTCCTCTTCCGTCAAATAGCAATACTTAGCTATCTGAGAGATGAACACAGACACACGATGATCCATTATACCTTCATATAGTCTAAGTAAACACTTAACAATACGATCAAGTTCTGGTTCTGATTCTTCTATATAGTTGAGCGTTTCTCTATTAGTCCTAAATACAATTTTAGCGGGCAGAAAAACAGATTCATTGAATTCCACAAAACCTTGCTGTGCTAGAGCTTTCATTGCATAGAGTGCTTGCAATGGATTCAAAGAAAAATGCTTAATGAAACTATTGAAATCAAAATCAAAAAACTCCCCCTTTCCACTTCCTACTGGCACTTGCAAATAGTTCCCTATATCCTGATAGCAGGTCTTTATGAATTCGAATGGCGGGTATCTTGTTTCAGGAAGCGCTTGTAGATCTTTTATATCATCAGGATAATACAATAAGACAGCATATGATTTTTTACCGTCACGTCCAGCTCGCCCAGCCTCTTGATAATAATTTTCCAAAGAATCCGGTGCATCGTGATGAATGACCAAACGAACATCTGGCTTGTCAATTCCCATTCCGAACGCATTGGTACACACCATAACCCTTATAAGGTTCCTGGTCCAATTATCCTGTTTAAATACTCTTTCCTCTTGGGAAAGACCTGCATGGTAATAATCCGCATTTATCTTATGCAATCGTAAGAGACCAGACACATCCTGCGTTAGTTTGCGCGTCTTACAATATACGATAGCCGTACCTTGCACACTTCCTAGTACATCGACTATTTTATTGATTTTACTTTCCGTAGCAAAAACACTTAAAGAAATATTGTCACGTCTGTACGACCCTTCATAAACCTTATAGTTATTAAATTCGAGTAATTGTACTATATCTATTTGCACACGATCTGTCGCTGATGCAGTCAATGCCAATATTGGAATCTCCGGAAAATATTCTCGTATAACTGCAATATCCAAATAAGCAGGGCGAAAATCGAATCCCCATTGTGATATACAATGCGCCTCGTCAACGGCAATCAGGTTGACGTCCATATCAATAAGATTTTCCCTAAATTCAGCTGATTGCAACCGTTCAGGAGAAAGATATAGAAATTTATAGTCGCCAGCGATACATTTTCGCATAGTGACATCTTGCTCATAATAATTTAGTCCAGAATGAAATGCAACAGCAGGAATTCCTTTTTCTTTAAGATGAGCAACTTGATCATTCATTAATGCAATCAATGGCGTTACGACTATACAAATGCCAGGTGTCGCCATGGCAGGCACTTGGAAACAGATAGACTTGCCAGCTCCAGTAGGCAACAACGCCAACACATCCTCTCCCGACAATATCGTTTGTATTATTTCGGACTGTAAAGGTCTGAATTGATCATACCCCCAGAATTTTCGAAGTATTTCTTCTGATGTTGGCATTATTAATAACAATATTATCTTATTTTTAGGAACTAGTAAAAAATGTTAGTCTTTAATTCTTTCTTAAAAAAATATGGTTCAACTACCATATTGGACATTCCAAGTTTCCTATTGGAAGACGGACTATATTGGTTAAAAGCCGAAAATGGAGCAGGAAAATCAACATTGCTGCAATCCGTAAGTGGTATTTTACCTTTTGACGGATCAGTTCTATTGGATGATATTGATCTGCATAAAAACAAAACTTTCCAACGGAAAGCCATCAATTACGCAGAAGCCGAACCGAAATTCCCTTCTTTTCTAACAGGTAAAGAGCTTATTGACTTCTTCAACGAAACGAAAAAAGGGGATTTAAAAGCGTCGATGGATTTGGCTAAATCACTGCAAATTGATCATGCTTTACCTCAAAAGATATCTACCTATTCGAGTGGTATGCTTAAAAAACTTTCTTTGATTCTAGTTTTCATAGGAAATCCTAAATGGATATTTCTAGATGAACCGTTGATCACTTTAGACGTCGAAGCAGTCCAAACTATCATAGAAAAAATAGAGGCTTTTTTCGCAAAAGGAACGTCTTTTATCATCACGTCTCACCAAACTTTTTCCATCAATATACCAATCCAAAACCTCACAATAGAAAATAAAACTATCATACGAAATTGAATGTTATTTCCACAATAGTATCAAAAACGGTCATTCAAGATTTTTACAAAAAAAATACTTGGTGGTTGCTTCTATTGTTTTTGGCCGCATTTGGTCTTGTCCAAAATCCAATATTACTCCACAAAGAGTTAATGTTATATATACAAAGCAATACCAAAATATCTTTGTTGTTTGCATTTACAATATTCATCTATAGCATCAATGTAGTTGCTTTTCAGAATAACGTATTTCAAAAAGCTGAGAACAGATTTGTTCTAAACTTATCGTTACTTTCTAAAAGTAAACAATTAGCATTATCAACAACAATTCAACTATCGTTACTATCTCCGATAATTACGTATAGTCTGTCTACTATAAGTATTGGAATCATTCACTCCTGTTACTTCAATGCCTTATTGGTATTGATAGTTACCATTGTATCGGTTATAATTTGCACATATAGTTGTTTAAGAAATATACATGGGTATTTCCTAAATATTTTCCCCAAAATAAATATATCCATATCCAAAAAGTTTGTCTTTTTCTTATGGAACTATATTTGGATATCGCAACGAAAAAAACTGATATGGATTAAAATAGTAAGTTTACTTATTTTATCGATTCCTGTCGTCAGAAACAACGACGATTTTCAACTCAGTGATTTCAATATTTTCTGGGCCGCATCTATGAGTGCCAACTTGATAATCCTGTATGACATTTTTGTATTCTTCAATACCGACTTACGTTTCATTAGACAAATGCCCATTCCATTCTATATTTTTTTCTTACAAATACTTTTAACTGTTATCGGAATAATGTTACCAGAATGTTTGTTAATATGGTTTTACAGAGAAAGCATTACAGGCATCACATGGTATCAATATTCGGTATATAGTATTGGTACATTAATACTGTTGTACAATGTCCAATGGGACAAACGTAATGACTTTTCCAATTTTATGGGAATCGGTGCTATATTATTGATAGGGTTGGTTTTCCTAGCGGCATACAAAATATATCTTCTATTGGGTTTAGGATGCTTGACTTTAGGTTTGGCATTATTTAGCACCAACTATTACTCTTACCAATTTGAAAATGACAAAACCAAAGATTAAACTAATTTTTCTTTCCGGCCCAACTACTGATTAGTACACCTATAATAAGTCCGAAAATCATTCCAAATTTTATATTTTTGAAAATCAGTCCTAAAGCAACGCCAATCAAAACCAATACAGCAAGACTTAGACGCTTTCTCTTGTTTGTCGCCATATAGTTTGTTTACCTTGATTTGATAGTATGGATAATCTTTGCAGCATGATCCCTAGAGTTCTCAATAAACCAAAGATGTGTTTCTAGTCCACCACAGACAACACCCGCCAAAAACAAATTAGAGACATTTGTCTCCATCGTTTTCGTATCGTGATGAGGTCTTTTTGTAATACCATCCAATGTTATTCCCATTTTTTCCAACAAGGAAAAATCCGGACGATAACCCGTGAGCGCCAATACAAAATCATTTTCTATTGTGGTCAGTCCTTCCGGTGTCATAACATCAACCTCTTTTTCTCTAATAGCCACTATATTGGAATGGTATAAAGCTTTGACGCTTCCTTCTTTTATACGATTTTCAATATCTGGTTTTACCCAATATTTTACACGCGAACCAATCTCTTCTCCACGTACCACCATCGTCACTTCTGCACCTTTGTGCCAGGTTTCCAAAGCGGCATCTACGGACGAATTACTTGCACCAACTACAATAACTTTTTGGAAAGCATATTCGTGTGGTTCTTTGTAATAGTGTCTTACTTTAGGCAAATCCTCTCCCGGCACGTTCAGTTTCATTGGAAAATCATAAAATCCAGTTGCAACAATTACATTTTTAGCTTCGTAATGGCCTTTGGAAGTTGTAATTTCAAATATGCCTGAATCATTTTTCTGCGTAGACAAAACTTTTTCAAAAAGGTGAATGTTCAATTTGTAATACTCGGCAACACTACGATAATATTCCAATGCTTCTTGGCGACCGGGTTTGGGTGCAATACACATGAAAGGTAAATTACCAATATCCAAACGATCAGCCGTAGAAAAAAAACGCATGAACAATGGATAGTTAAACAAACTATTAACCAATGTTCCTTTATCCAAAATCAAATAATCTAAACCTGCTTTTTGTGCCTCAATACCACAACTTAATCCAATTGGGCCTGCACCAATAATAATAACGTCCTTGATTGCCATGCAACAAAGTTACGTCTTTGAGAAAAAAAGAAAAAGGAAAGAAATTACAACAACAATGCAGATAGTATATAGTCGCCCACCAATATGCTAATACAGGTTACGACGACTGCTTTAGTACTGGCACGTCCTATCTCTAGCGCTCCCCCGTTGACCGTAAAACCGTAAAATGCAGCAATACTCCCAACCAAAAAGGCAAAAACATATGCCTTAATGACCATGAACCAAATATTGAAAGTATTCAGATTCTGACGTAACCCTTGATCAAAAATATTGCTGGATAAAATATGGGAAGCTGAACCAGCAACCCGACCACCAACAATACCTATGATGCAAGACAGTACAATAAGACAAGGAATAATGGTAATCGCCGCCGCAATCTTTGGCCATACCATATAGGAGGAAGGATTAATGCCCATGATTTCCAGTGCATCAATCTGTTCGGTTGCACGCATGTTACCTAATTCACTGGCAATCTTACTCCCGACAACTCCAGCCAAAACAATACTCAAAACTGTAGGAGACAGTTCCAATAAGATACTGTCTCTTACAATCTGAGCTATGGTCTGTGATGGCACCAACGGACTCACCAGTTGATACGCTGTCTGAACGGTAGTCACCGCACCTAGAAAAAATGAAATAATTACAACTATGGCGATGGAGCCCATCGCAATTTCCACACATTGCTGCATGTATTCCTTCCAATACATTTTCTTGTTTTCAGGAACGGTAACCATTGATTTCAACATCAAAAGATACTTACCCAGCTGTGTTAGAAATTCTGTAAACATTGATTATTTTAACGAATGTATTTCCACAAAGAAACACACAAAATTATGATTTATAGGTTTTTATTCTAATTATACCCCATTTTATCTTTCAACTTTTTCCAGTACGGTGCATTTTTTATACCTTCTTTGCAACTTTTATTATGTTGTTGATCTTCCAACTGCGCATCTATTACAGCAATATTGGCCGTATTTATGATACTGCGTACATCACTTCCAAGTTGAAGCACATGAACAGGTTTATTCAATCCAACCAAAATAGGTCCAATCAAATCGCAACCACCAACTTTATTGAGCAAATTGTAAGCTGCATTACCCGCAGTAAGATTTGGGAAAATAAGTGTGTTTACATTCTGATCTACCAATGAACTGAAATCGTAATTTTCCTTCATAATTTCCTGATCAAAAGGCAACCAAGCTTGCATTTCGCCATCAATGATCAAATTAGGATCTCTATCTTTTATCAAAGCAGTGGCTTTTGCCATACGTCTTGCTTCTTCTGAATCCGTACTACCAAAATTACTGTGGCTAATCATAGCTATTTTAGGCGTGATATTGAAACTTTGTATTTCTTTGGCTACCAACATGGTAATATCCGCCAATTCTTCTGCTGTAGGTTCTAGGTTGATTGTCGTATCTGCCATGAACAAAGGACCTTTTGATGTCAATACAATGTACATCCCGGCAATACGTTTTACGTCGGGTTTGGTTCCAATAATAGTCAAAGCTGGTCGTATAGCTGAAGCATATTTCCTGGTCAAACCCGAAATCATACTATCCGCATCTCCCATTTCAACCATCATAGCGCCATAAGAATTACGATCACGCATAATCTTAGCACTTTCATATTTATTGGAACCTTTTCTTTGACGTTTTTCGTAATAATGTTCTCCGTATTTTGCTCTAATTTCTTCCTGATTGTCATCCAATGGATTGATGATTGGAAATTCGGAAATATCAATACCCTCTTCCTCGGCCATCTGTTTGATTTTGTCAACAGGACCTAAAAGAATAGGGAAACAAATACCTTCTTCATAAGAAATACTGGCAGCTTTCAATATCTTAATATTGTCAGCTTCCACAAACACAATACGTTTGGGATCTTTACGAGCTTTCGCACCTATAATCCTGATCAATTGGTTATCCAAACCAAGACGTTTATTCAATTCGATCGTATATGCATCCCAATCTGTGATTGGCGCTTGCGCAACACCGCTTTCCATGGCTGCTTTTGCAACTGCGGGAGCTACGGTCGCCAACAACCGTGGATCTAATGGTTTTGGAATGATGTATTCAGGACCGAAAGAAATAGTCTTTTTTTCGTAAGCCATTGTTACAATATCAGGAACAGGAGTCTTGGCTAATTCCGCCAAAGCTCGTGCCGCCGCTTTTTTCATTTCTTCATTGATGGCGGTAGCTCTCACATCCAATGCCCCACGGAAAATGTAGGGAAATCCCAATACATTATTTACCTGATTTGGATAATCCGTACGTCCTGTCGCCATAATAATATCATCACGTACTTCCGTAGCTGCATCGTATGTTATTTCAGGATCAGGATTTGCCATGGCAAAAACAATAGGTTTCGGAGCCATCGACTTCACCATTTCCTGACTCAAAAGATTACCAGCACTCAAGCCCAAAAACACATCTGCGCCTTTCATGGCTCCAGCCAGATCCATATTAGGGTTGTCAATAGCAAATCTTTGCTTTATTTCATCCAAATCTCTGCCTTTGTGAATAACACCTTCGATATCAAACATGGTAAAGTTGGCTGGATTAGCCCCCATCTCTACATACATCTGTACGCAGGCCATAGCCGCTGCACCTGCACCGCTGACAACAAAACGAACATCTCCAATATTTTTTCCCTGTATTTCCAAGGCATTAACCAAAGCGGCTGCACTGATGATAGCAGTACCATGTTGATCATCATGCATCACAGGAATATTCAATTGCTCTTTCAAATGTTTTTCAATATAAAAACATTCTGGAGCTTTAATATCTTCCAAATTAATCCCTCCGAAAGTCGGCTCCAGCGCCTTCACTATCTGAACGAATTTTTCGGGATCCTTCTCTGCTATTTCAATGTCAAATACATCAATATCCGCAAATATTTTGAATAAAACCCCTTTACCTTCCATTACTGGTTTTCCAGCTTCTGGACCTATATCTCCCAACCCCAAAACGGCGGTCCCATTGCTTATGACAGCCACAAGATTACCTTTTGCGGTATATTTATAAACATCATCTTTATTTTTGGCAATCGCCCGACAAGGGACAGCCACACCAGGGCTATAAGCTAAAGATAAGTCTCGTTGGGTTTTGGTTTGCTTGGTTGTTACCACAGCGATTTTCCCCGGTCTCCCGGACGCATGGTATTCCAATGCTTGTTCTTCTTGCAATTTGTTTGACATAACAATCTTGAGTTTTAATTGTAGATTTTATATATTGGCGCTGGCTCCTAACAAAGCCATGACGCCCATGCCAATCTCAATGGCATCTTCATCTGCCATGAAATTGGGAGTATGTACATTGTTGATATATCCTTTGGCCTCATTACGCACACCTAACCGGAAAAAACATCCTGGAATAGCTTGTGTATAGTATCCAAAATCTTCAGCACCCATTCTTAGTTCTGTTTCTTCTACATTTTCAGTATTTAAATAATCCGCTGCAATACTACGCCCAACTTTTGTCAATTCCGCATTGTTATCCACAGATGGATAACCCACATCTACCAAAGTTTCAATCGTGGCACCTGTAGCAATAGCAGTGCCGTTTGCTTCATTTTTGATTAATTCATGTGCACGAAAACGCCATTGTTCGTCCATTGCCCGAAACGTCCCTTTCAGGTTAACTTCACTTGGGATCACATTGGTGGTATGTCCACCCTGAAAACTACAGATGGAAAGTACAGATGGAGAGAATGGATTCCTATTTCGGCTAATAATTTGTTGTAAGTTTACTACTAATTGAGATGCGGCCAAAATCGTATCTACAGTCAAATCAGGCTGGGCGGCATGACCACCTTTACTTTTGATGGTAAAATAAAGTTCGTCAGCACTCGCCATACATTTACCTTCCCTAAAACTTAGTTTGCCTACAGGCAAAAGCGGATGGACATGTAATCCAAAAATACCTTGTGGCTTTGGGTTTTCCAATACACCTGCTTTGATCATCAGGCTAGCACCACCAGGATTTTTTTCCTCACCTGGTTGGAATATTAATTTGATAGTTCCCTCCCATTCTTCTTTTAGTTCAGCAAGAATACGAGCAGCCCCTAATAAACAAGTAGTATGGACATCATGTCCGCAAGCATGCATCACACCGACATTCTGAGATTTGAAGCTTATGTCATTCAATTCCTCTATAGGAAGCGCATCCATATCCGCGCGTAATGCGATTACCCTTTTTTCAGGATTTTTTCCCTTTATCAACCCTACGACGCCTGTATCTGCCAATATTTCAAAAGGAATTCCATATTGCGTCAATTGGTTTTGGACAAAAATAGAAGTTTCCTTTTCTTGGTAACTTAATTCCGGATGGCTATGTAGATGTCTTCTGACATTTATGAAGTCGTCTTTGTATTCTTTGGCTTTTGCTCTTATTTTTTCTTTCAGCATATTATTTCCAAATTGCTTACGATAAATAAAGATAGGGAGTTCCTTTATAGATGTAGCATATTATGTCAAAGACTTTAGTTCCAATATAAATGCATCGACATTTTCCTCCTTGGTCGCCCAAGATGTAATAAGTCGTATGGCGGTGAAATCCTGATCTATTTTTTTCCAATTATAGAATTCGTATTTTTTTGCCAACTTTTCTATGACAAGATTAGGTAAAATGGGAAATAATTGATTAGATTGGGGCTCCGCCATAAATTCAAATCCAGCAGCATTCATCGCATGGACGATTTTAGTCGCCATCGCATTAGCGTGTTTTGCCAAGTCAACATATAAATTTCCCTTTAACAGTTCTAAAAACTGTATACCCAAAAAGCGTCCCTTGGCAAGTGTGGCGCCTTTTTGTTTTTGTATGATGGAAAAACCTTTATTCAATTGAGGATTGACCAATACTAACGCCTCTCCCATCATTCCTCCAGCTTTGGTTGCTCCAATATAAAACGCATCCGTATATTGCCCCAAATCCTGAAAAGTAAGTGAACTTGCTGCCATTGCCGATGCTAACCTCGCACCGTCAAGATACAAAAGCAAACCTTTTTCTTTACAATAAGCGGACAAGGCCACAATTTCCTCCTTAGAGTAGACGCCGCCGACCTCTGTCGTATTGGATATGTACAATAATCTAGGCAATAACTCATTGTGAATATCCGCCATTTTTCCGAAAAAGACTTCTAGGTCATCTATTCTTACCTTTCCGTCTACCTGCGTTGACAGATGAATAATTTTGTGTCCGGTGGCTTCTATTGCCCCTGCTTCTACATAGACTATATGTCCAGATTCTGCAGCGATAGCATATTCGTAAGGTTTTAATATAGCACTTAACGCCAGCAAATTAGTCTGTGTTCCGACAGGAATGAAATAAACCTGTTCTTCTGTTACTCCTGTTTTGTTTGCAATAATTTTTCTTGCTTCCTTGGAATATTTATCCATCCCGTAGCCTTCTTCCTGTTCCATGTTGGATGCTATTATGGTCTCCAATATGGATGGGTGGCATCCTTCACTATAGTCGTTCTTAAAATTTGTCATATCAAATATTACTTACGGATACAAATAAATAAAAAAAGCTCCGGCAATTGGAGCTTTTTTACGAAAATCGTTATTCGATCACGAAAGGTTATTATTTCAAACTCTTTTCGCTAGATACTGTTAATT
>QFOI01000021.1:0-6335 GCA_003241175.1 Pseudopedobacter saltans | reverse complement strand
GCGACCATTGGCAGTAGACATACGTTCACGAAAACCATGAACGGATTTACGACGACGATTGTGCGGTTGGAATGTACGCTTCATTTTCTAATAATTTATAAAACCTTTTTACAAGTATAATTTCTAACAAAGGAAACAGTTACCACTACTGCCACCCGGTGAAAGGATTGCAAAGGTACAGTAAAAAAACAAATTGTGAAAATATTTTTTAACGGTAGTCCGAAACAGAAGGAGCCTTGAACATTGGTAAAGGATTGCTTCCCTGAACTTTGTATTTATAATTGTAAATATACAAAGTATGACCTTTTTGCAACATCACAGGCGATTGCACCTCAACAGAGTTGGCAGGTATTGCATTTACCGGAGGAAGAGACAACGGATAGTTGCCCTTATTGAACTCAAATTCCCATTTTTTCTTACTCAAAGATGAAAGAGAGTAAGGCGCTTCTTGACGATGAAGTTGCTTCAAAGAATATTTATTTTCTTTCTTGGAACCATCGTCCTCAATAACGAATGCGGCAAATGACTTTTGGATGCAAAGGCTAACCAAAACAGTCAAAATCAGTAATATTTGTTTACTTGTGCGCATATGATACTGCAAAATTATATAAAATAATGATAGCAACTGCAAAAAATGTTATCAAAATTGTAAAAAAAAGATAAAATACACTTTTTTGTCGGCAAACGACTCGTTTTAAAATTATCCGCCCAAAAAGTTGGTGGTCTTCTTTATTCTCTTTTACTTAGCTAAGAATTGATTCGTTAGGTTTCCCACTCAAAAAATTTTATTTTATGGAAGAAGAATTTTTGGACTTTGACGACAATCAGGAAATGGAATCCATTGAAGAGATTGCAAAACAATATGCTGATTTGAAAAACGGCATTTCGGGAAATATCCTAAGCGAAATGGCTTTTGAATTGTTGATAGACTACTATGACGAACAGCAAAACCTGAATAAAGCGCTGGAAGTAGCACTAACAAGTAGAGAATACTATCCTTTCTCGGCAGAATTGATGGTAAAACATGCCGACCTTCTCATTGCTGACAGAAAATACAATCTTTCCTTAGATATATTGGAACAAGCACGGTTACTTAATAGTGATGACATTAATATTTACATATTGAAAGTGGATGCATTGCTTGCATTGAATGAAATTGATCAAGCATTTGAAGTTTTTCACACCTCCCTAAACATGTTTGAAGAGGACGAAAAACTGGATTTACTGTTTGAATACGTAGATGTTTTTGATGACTATGAGGTTTTCGACATGGTATTTGACTGCCTCAAAATGATTTTGGATATTGCGCCAAACGACGAAGTAGCGCTGTACAAGATCTGTTATTGGGTAGAGTTTACAGGTAGGTTTGAAGAGTCTATTCGCATACATCAAAAAATAATTGACAGCAATCCCTACAATGAATTGGCTTGGTTTAACTTGGCGGCGGCTTTTCAAGGATTAAAATTGTACGAAAAAGCTATTGATGCCTATCAATATGCCATTACGATCAACGAAAAATTTGACATTGCCTACCGCAACCTAGGAGATGTCTACATACGCTTACGCAAATTTAAAGAGGCCATTGAAGCGTTGACCACAGTAGTGGAATTAACCAGACCGGAAGATGTATTGTATGAAGCAATAGGACACTGCCACCACAAGTTGCAAAATTTTCCTCTTGCACGGCTTAATTATCGGAAAGCTTCGCATATGCAACCTGACGACAATAAGCTACATTATAAAATAGCATTGACCTATATGGATGAGTTAAAATGGCCCAATGCTATCAAATCACTGGAAGCTTCCTTACAAATTGCGTCTGCACCTGAAGCCCATCTTGCTTTAGGCGAATGCCTTTTGCATCAGTCAGCGTTCAATGAGGCCATTTACCATTTTGGCATTGCAGTGAAACAAAAACCTAGAAATATTCCCAACTGGGAAGCTTTGATCAAAGGCCTCTATGCTGCCGGATTCTTTGAAGAAGCAGAAAAACAAGCACAATTTGCTTTGGAAGCAACAGGGCAAAGACCTATTTTCCATTTTTACATTGCCATGACATTATTTGCGCAAGCGAAAAACAAGGAGGGCTTACTTCAACTTGAATTGGGGATGCATCACGCACCACGTTTGTTCAGAAAAGTGCTAGAATTAAATCCCGGCATTATGCAAAACAGTCGTGTGGTGGACATATTGGCCAGATACAACAAATCGAGACATTGATTACATTAAGGTTATCTCTTCAAGGACTTTTTTCATAATTGATTATCTTTTTTACTTTTGCGAATCAAATGCCTCGTCAATTTTGATTGATTGGCTAGTATAAAAATAGACACATAGATGAACTTTACGTTAAGGAACATGCCAGACCGAGATACAAAACCTCGGAACAATGGTATCACAATGGTAATGGATAAAGGGCTGAGCATCAATGAAGTGGAAAATTTTCTCAGTATAGCACAGCCATACGTTGATATTGTAAAACTAGGATTCGGAACTTCTTACGTTACTCCTAACCTTAGACAAAAGATAGAGGTATACCAAAAACACGATATTCCCGTTTTTTTTGGCGGAACTCTATTTGAGGCATTCCTTATACGTGAACAACTAGATGACTACATAACCATTTGTCAGGATTATGGCATTTCGCATATGGAAGTAGGCGACGGCTCTATCACCATACCTCATATTGAAAAATGTCGCTATATTGAACAGTTAACCAAATACGGCACAGTCTTAAGCGAAGTCGGAAGTAAAGATTCTACCAATATTATGGCCCCATATAAATGGGTAGAATTGATGAAAGCGGAATTGGAAGCCGGCGCCTCCTATGTGATAGCTGAAGCTAGAGAATCCGGCAATGTCGGTATTTACCGTGGAAGTGGTGAGGTACGCCAAGGATTAATCAGCGAAATCCTTACCCAAATACCAGGCGAAAAAATCCTCTGGGAAGCTCCACAAAAAGAACAACAGTTGTATTTCATCAACCTATTGGGCTGTAACTGCAATCTTGGCAATATCGCACCAAACGAAGTTATCCCATTGGAAACGATGCGCATAGGATTAAGAGGAGATACATTTAGCCGTTTTCTTTCCAATATAGAAATCCAAATAGAAAAATAACAGCAAGAGACTTATGGCAGTTTTTGGCATTATCGGTTATCCATTGGGACATTCTTTCTCCAAAAAATATTTTGAAGATAAGTTTGCTGAATTAGGAATTGAGCAATCTGCTTCCTTTCAGAATTTTGCGATCGAAGACATTAAAGATTTGTCACATGTTTTGTCAACACCTCAACTAGAGGGTTTTTGCATCACCATTCCACACAAAAAAAATATTATCCCCTACTTAACAGAAGCGTCTCCCGAAGTAGAAGAAATGGGCGCTTGTAACTGTGTGCGTATCAAGGATGGTAAGTTGATTGGTCACAATACAGACATCATCGGTTTCGAAAAATCTTTTGTTCCCAATCTTACACCCGAACGCAACAAGGCGCTTATACTTGGAACAGGTGGCGCCTCCGCTGCTGTGGCTTTTGTATTGAGAAAACTAGGAATACCGTATCAATTTGTCTCTCGTAATTCACCGGAAACTTGGACTTACAACATGTTGGACAAGAACGTCATGGATGAATATAAAATTATCATCAACTGCACTCCTTTAGGTATGTCGCCCAATATTGACGATGCACCACCTATACCTTATGAATACCTAACAAGTTCGCATTATCTATACGACTTGATTTACAATCCAGCAGAAACAAAATTTCTTTCACTGGGAAAAGCAAAAGGTGCAGCCATTGAAAATGGTTTACAGATGTTGATTTTGCAAGCCGAAGAGAATTGGCGTATCTGGAATAGTTAGTTTTTGACCTTTATTTCTCCTTTTTCAAAAAAGAGTTCATTGTCTGGGAAATCGGCCATGGACAACTTTTTCATATAATTGAACGCTGTGGATTCTTGATCCAGAAAAGCGCCACCTGGATGTTTTTGTTTTATGGAAACAATTTTGGCTTTTATAAAATCGCCATTCCCATTAAGTTGAGCTTGCACTATTGGTGCAAATGCATTCGCATCGCTAAAATTAAATTTTCCATAAGTGCAAAAATTACCCAAACTGTACAGTATTAGTTTCTTTTTGTACAATTCCGCTCCCCTTGTTACATGTGGTCCCTGACCAATGATAATATCCGCACCTGCATCAACCGCAGCATGGGCAAATGCATAAACGTCGCCTCTAGGTTCGCCATAGAAATACTCCATTTTTCTAGGCACATGTTGATAGTCTTTTCCCTCAGCACCACCATGAAAAGACACGATGACAATATCCGATCTCGACTTCAATTCTTTTATAACATCAACGGCGGAAGAAATATCCAATATTGACTGCGTATTTTGATTGGGAGCAAAAGCCGTAAATCCCACTTTCTTATCGCCTATTGTTACTATAGAGGTATTTTTTTCAGGAACACCTGCATAGGAGATATTTAAGGATTCCAAGGTTTGCATAGTACTTTTTCTACCACTTTTGCCATAGTCGTTAATATGGTTATTCGCAATACTCAAAAAATTAAAACCGGCAGCTCGAATATGTTTTCCGTATCGTCTTGGCATCCGAAAAGCAAAACAACTGTTGCCTGATAGGTCATCGCACTTGTCAGATCGCCCTGTATCCGCAAGACATCCTTCCAGATTTCCAAAAACAACATCACCCTTTAGGTACTTTTGCACCGGATGCAAAATTTTAGCGCCGTCATGTGGAGGCAGATGTCCTTTAGGCAAACTTGAACCCAACATCATATCACCCACCGCACATATATTGAATGTATCTGAAGGATCAATTGCTTGCACGCCTTCTGTCGGCTCTTCAATAGATGCAATGTTGGAAGAATCGGAAAACGTTTCCTTTGGATGTTCTGGATCGAAACATCCCAGAATTGTTACAGCAAATAGTAATGGTATAAACGCACGAAGACGGCCAATCATAAAAACGATTATCAACCACAATGTTACTGAAAATTATTTCAATAAAAATGCGATTAGTTTTTCCAAGGCTTTCTTTCTATGGCTGTATTTTGCTTTCTCTTCCATGCTCATTTCTGCAAAAGTGCGTGTATCTCCATTTGAAATAAATATTGGATCATATCCAAAACCATCTGCTCCACTTGCCTTTTCAGCAATAGAACCATCACAAACACCTTCGAAACTATGATGTTGTCCCTCGTAAATAAGATAAATCACTGTACGAAAACGAGCTTTTCTATTGGAGTTCCCTTCAAGATTTTTCAGAAGCAAGGCAATATTATTGGCATCGCTTTTTTGTTCGCCCGCATATCTAGCGGTATGTACACCAGGCGCACCATCTAACTCATCCACTTCCAAACCAGTATCTTCACTAAAACAGTTTTCATAAGTCATTTTGAAAATCGTCTTGGCTTTTGTTTCGGCATTTTCTTGTAAAGTATCGTACGGTTCCGGAATGTCAATATCGATACCAGCTTCTTTCAGCGTTACAATATCCATACGATGACCCGTTGCCGCTTTTATTTCTTTGATTTTATTTTGGTTGTTGGTCGCAAATATGAGTTTCATGGTGGAAAAGTAAAAAGGGAAAATTAAAAAATCAAAAATGGTTTTTTTCTGGACTAAAAACTAACGCAAGCATTAGCA
Organism: Pseudopedobacter saltans; assembly: GCA_003241175.1. Classification (GTDB taxonomy): domain Bacteria; phylum Bacteroidota; class Bacteroidia; order Chitinophagales; family Chitinophagaceae; genus Rhizosphaericola. The sequence continues at coordinate 668 of QFOI01000021.1, read as the reverse complement.
AAGCGGTGCTTGTGTCTTTCGTTTGCACATAGTCTCTCTTTACATAATGTTATTCGCCGTTGTTGGTGTTATCACCAACGATATAGGAGTGTGACAGTTGCAGGTGATAACACCTGCAACGGCAACAGAAAATATGAGATGACATATATGAAAAGTAGAGTCCGAGCTCTCACGCAAGCATTAGCGAAGCGGTGCTTGTGTGATAATTGCAAACAAGCACCGTTCGTTCCTCACTTATGCTTGCGCAAGTGGGAGGTAGTGCTTACAAATTACAGGTAACTTTGCTTGCCTACTATTGAATCCACAATTACTTCTAATTTAGTATCCAAGTAAACACAATTTAATTCCATAAATACACACGCATCTCTATGTATATTTTGGCTAAATTGAATTGTTAATGTATCATTACTAATATTGACATCGCTAATATTATCTGATTTACATATTAAAACGCCTTTTCCATTATCTTTTTTCTTATATTCTATATATATTGGGGAATGACCGGTTATTAGACTATAATAATATAACTCTATTTTGTCATTTCTATTTGGAATGGGAATTGTTTTAAATAACCTGTTGTGCATTTAGACAATATTTATTTTTAGGTTGTTTAAGTTTCGTTTAAATACCGTTTTGTTTAAGAACTGAATGATAGTGGTAGCGGTTAT
>QFOI01000358.1 GCA_003241175.1 Pseudopedobacter saltans | reverse complement strand
ATATAAATCTGAAGCTGCCTGTCGTGAAAACGGGAAATTGGGTGTGGAGGGTAAAGACTATGTGGTAGAAGATGGCGATATAATGAATTTCCGTTTTAATGTGTAAATATTACTATTAAAAATATATAAAGGCTCGGAGATAATCCGAGCCTTTTTGTTTGTGTGGATAAGCTAAATTATGGATTTATACAGATTGTGTTTTCCTATATGTGTAAAAAAAATGAGTATTCGTATGTCTGTTGTCATAATTAATTGTTACTTTTCCGCATATTTTAGAAAATTAAAAGTAACAAATGGGCTTATTTGCTAAAAAATCTCTAGAAGGACTGCTTGCTGAGGCATCAGATGCCCACGGGATGAAAAAAACCTTAAGTGCAGGTGCTTTGGTTGCCTTGGGAATCGGTGCGGTTATCGGAGCAGGACTTTTTTCCATTACGGGTTTAGCTGCAGCGGACTATGCAGGTCCGGGTATCATGATTTCGTTTATTGTGGCTGCCATAGGTTGCGCATTTGCAGGTCTCTGCTATGCCGAGTTTGCATCTATGATCCCAGTTGCGGGTAGTGCTTATACTTATTCCTATGCGACAATGGGAGAGTTTATTGCATGGATTATTGGTTGGGATTTAGTACTGGAATATGCTGTTGGTGCTGCGACGGTTGCGTCAAGTTGGTCGGGTTATCTCAATCAACTTTTTCAGAATTTTGGCGTTTCCTTACCGCAGGCTTTGTTGATGACTCCTTTTGATTCTTCAACACTTGCTGATGGCTCTGTTGTACATGGTATAATTAATCTTCCTGCTGTATTTATAGTTACCGTAATGTCATTGGTATTGATGCGTGGAACTAGCGAATCGGCTAAATTGAACAATATTATCGTATTGTTGAAAGTTGGTATCGTTATCGTCTTTATAGCTGTTGGTATTAAATATGTAAACAAAGAAAATCTTACTCCTCTTATTCCGCCAAATGAAGGTTCTTTTGGTAAGTTTGGTTGGTCTGGTATTATTAGAGCTGCCGCTGTTGTGTTTTTTGCTTATGTGGGTTTTGATGCTGTTTCCACGGCTGCCCAAGAGACAAAAGATCCGAAGCGAGCAATGCCTATTGGTATATTGGGGTCGCTTCTTATCTGTACCATTCTGTATATTGTATTTGCTTATGTGATGACTGGTGTCGTGAAGTATACTGCTTTTGGCGGTGGCAACGCTGCGGACCACTTGGCACCAGTTGCAACAGCAATCCGTCACATGGGACCTGTTGCCGCAGATGGAACTGTTACACCAGCTTATCCTTGGTTAAATAATGTCATTATTATAGCCATTCTTTTGGGTTATGCTTCTGTTATATTGGTAATGTTATTGGGACAAAGCCGTGTATTCTACTCCATGAGTCATGATGGTTTGTTGCCTTCTGTATTTTCCAAATTGCATGCGAAATACAAAACACCAGCAAAATCCAATTTGCTATTCATGGTTTTCGTTAGCTTATTTGCTGCATTTGTACCAGGAAGAGTAGTAGGTGAAATGACCAGTATTGGAACTTTATTTGCTTTCATATTGGTTTGTGCAGGGATTATTGTTATGCGAAAAACCAATCCTAATGCACCAAGAGCATTCAGAACGCCATTGGTTCCTTTAGTTCCTATTTTAGGTATATTGGTTTGTTTAGGTATGATGGCATTCCTTCCGCTGGATACGTGGATTCGTTTGATTATTTGGATGATGATCGGCTTTGATGTGTATTTGGCAAGAGGCATTAAGAAAAGTGTTTTAGCGGTCGACGATACAGCTGCAGATACTAGCCGCGCTATCAGAATTACGTCTATTGTTGGTTTGATTTTGTGTGTGGGACTATTGGGCGTTACATCGGCTCATCATTATTATAGTGAGCCTGGTGAGTCTGATAAAGGATTGGTCATTCTTTCATTAGTGATTACAGGCGTTCATTTGATCTATTATTTATTCCAATTAAGTAAAACAAAAAAATTAGCTTAGGTTTAATCTATTGATTTATATAAACAAAAACGCGCCATTACGGCGCGTTTTTGTTTGCCTTTGCTTTTACTGAAAAACTTAACTTTGCTTCATGCGGATTTTACATACAGCGGATTGGCATTTAGGGAAAAAACTGGAGCATTTCAGTCGTTTGGAGGAACAACGTTCCGTTTTGGACGAGATCGTTGCTATTGCAGACGAGGAGAATGTCGATGTTGTATTGGTCGCTGGGGATTTATTTGACAATTTTAATCCTTCTGCTGAGGTGGTTGAGTTGTTGTACAAAACACTGAAACGACTAACACACAATGGTTCTAGGGCGGTTGTTGCTATTGCTGGAAACCACGATAGTGCGGATAGGATAGAAGCTCCAGATCCATTGGCAAAAGAATGTGGTATTTTTTTCAGTGGTTATCCCAATACAGATATAGGTGTCTTTGCGACAGAAACAGGTATTCAGATTTCGAAAAGTGAACCTGGTTTTATTGAAATAATATTGCCGAATATAAAAGAACCTCTTCGATTGTTGCTGACGCCCTATGCCAATGAAGTTAGACTTAAGTCATTTTTGGGATTAGAAAACAAGGACGAGCAGTTGAATGAAGTTTTGAAAGGGAAATGGCATTATTTAGCAGAAAAATATTGTGATCCAAATGGTGTCAATGTATTGATGGCTCATCTTTACGTGATGCAAAAGGATGGAAAAATGCCAGAAGAATCTGAGGATGAAAGGCCCGTGATGGTTGGAAATGCTTCCGCTGTTTTTACGGAAAATATACCGCAGTCTATCCAATATACCGCATTAGGACACATTCATCAAGAACAGTGTCTTGATGAAGTCAAAAATGTTTTTTACAGTGGAAGTCCTCTTGCTTATAGTTTTTCTGAGGCAGAACAAGAAAAATTTGTACACATTGTCGATGCTGTTCCCGGTCATTCACCTATCGTCAAAAAAGTACTGCTTAAAGATGGAAAACTGCTAGTGCGAAAAAGCTTTGAAAGTATGGAGGATGCCTTAGAATGGCTATCAAATAACCAGAATGTATTAGTAGAGTTAACTATTGTCACAAAAGAGTATATTTCAGCAAAAGATAGAAGAAGTTTGCTAAATGCACACAGTGGAATAATATCGATCATTCCTCAAATCGTAGATAGTGACAAGATTGTCCAGACCAAAAACAATATTGACCTTTCCCAAAATATTGATACGCTTTTTAGACAATATTTCTATTATAGAAAAGGTCAGGAAATTAGTGATGAACTGATGGACTTATTCAAAGAATTGCAAACAAAATAATTTACTTTTTGAAAGCGAAATAGACTGCACCAAAAATACAGGCGAGACTTGCAAGGTATTTCCAATGTAATGGTTCTTTAAGTACAATTACAGCAAAAACGGTGAAGATAATCAGGCTGATAATTTCTTGTGCAATTTTCAATTGAAATCCATTCCAGCCGGCTAGAAATCCGGTGCGGTTGGCAGGAACGGTCAAGCAATATTCAAAAAAAGCAATACCCCAGCTGATCAATATGACTTTCCAATAGGGCATTCCTGTTGCTTTTAGGTGCCAATACCATGCAGTAGTCATGAATATATTGCTGCATATAAGAAGAATAATCGTTTTCATGGTGTATTTTTTTGCAAGTTTACATCATTCATTTAGTATTTTTAGATTCTCTGATAAGGACTTATATTCGCTACTATGGATACTATCAATGACGTTCATTTACAGTTTGCCAGCTATTTCCGTTCTCGTGAGATAGCGCCTTATTTGTATTTGCTTTCACAAAAAATGGAAGAAGGAAGCATCTGTTTGAATTTGGATACTTGGAAAGAAGAGATAAAAGAAGGATTTCCTTTTGTAACGGAAAACGTTTCCAAAGAAATGCTAACGGATAACAAACTAGTAGGCAATAGTCTGACCGTGGATCGCCCTTTTATATTGGATAAAAATCGCTTGTATTTTCAGCGCTATTTTCAGTAC
>QFOI01000357.1 GCA_003241175.1 Pseudopedobacter saltans | reverse complement strand
ATACTGACAACAAACTGTGGTTTACAGCGCAAGGGTCCAAATCTATTGGTAGGTACAATCCCAAAATAGATAGATTGCATTGGAGTATGGGAACAGGACAGAACATTACACATCTTTTGTATGTAAAAAAAGACGCTAAGCAGATTTATGCCACCAATGTGGAGTCTGGAACAGTAAGCATTTTGGAAGAAAAATTGGTACAACCAATGGTTCCTCCTACAGGCAAATTGCCGCCTAATGCAAAACCCAGATTGGATTGGAATCAAACTTTAATTCCCGTTGGCATTGGCGCAGAGGGTTTTGCTGTAACTCCTGATGAAAAAGAACTGTGGACTATAAAGCCCGATGGAAGTATTGTCATTATTAACTTACCCGATAAAAAAATCGACCAAACCATTAACTCAAAGGTTTTAGGTCTGCATAGAATTGGATTTTCCAACAATGGAAAAATTGCCATTATAGTTAGTGTAAGAACCGGAGATTTACTAGTGTATGACGTTACAAACAGAAAAGAAATTAAGCAACTCCATATTGGACAAGGCGCAGGCATTATGATAGACGAAAAAGAGAATTTAGCATATATCTCTTGTACACCGAACAACTATACTATTGTTTTTGACATTAATAAATTGAAAGTTATTAAAAAATTGGAATATGGTGACCGTCCTGATGGTATGGCTATAGCGGAGTGGAACGATTAAAATGCAAAAGGCTCTCGATGTCGAAAATCTTTTGCCTTATTATGATCTATATGCATCTAAAATTACAATACACTATTTAAGATAGTAACCCAAATTACTTCTAGATGAGTGTAATTTTAAATTGATAAGAAGATACTACACTTCGAAAACACCCGCACCCTGTCTAATTATTTCATAGGGTTCATTAGTGCAGTCAACAACAGTAGACGGAGTCATCCCTCCAGGTCCTCCATTAACAACTATATCAACTATATCTTTGAAATTTTCATAGATAAGTTCTGGATCCGTATATTCTTCTACCATTTCGCCAGGCAAGGATGAAGAGAGTATTGGATGTCCTAAATCTTTTACTATAGTGGTCGCAATGTTATTGTCAGGAATCCTCAAACCAATAGTACTCTTTTTGCTTTGCAAAATCTTAGGAACTTCTTTGCTAGCTGGCAAAATAAAAGTATATGGTCCCGGCAAATGTTCTTTCAACATTCTAAACAAAGGAGTGGAAATACTCTTGGTGTATTTACTAAGATCGCTCAAACTATCACATACGAAACTAAGATTGATTTTTGAAACTTGTTGTTGCTTAATGAGGGCAACTCTTTCAATAGCTTTCTGTTGAAAGATATCACAACCAATCCCATAAATAGTATCCGTAGGATAAATAATCACACCTCCATCTAGTAGACACTCTACAATGGTTTTTACATTACGAGGATTAGGATTATCAGGGTGTACAAACAAAAACATAGTCGAATTTTTATAAGTTAATTTTCCTTTTCAATTTACAAAACATATTCCACTAAATCAGTAAAGGCGATCTTAGGATCGCCTTTATCAACAAAATATTCAACTATTAGTTGAGTTTCAGATCTTTTAAAATCTGATCAATATAATTTTTAAGTTCTGTTTCTTTTTTATCATAGTCAGCCTTATTGTCCAATGAAGTATTTACACTAACATAAAACTTAATCTTAGGCTCCGTACCAGAAGGTCTTGCAGAAATTTTAGAACCGTCTTCCAATATGAATTGCAAAACATTACTCTTGGGAAGATCTATAGTCCACGTTTTCCCAGTACCTAGTTCTTTTCCCTCACTAGTTTGATAATCTAATAGTTGAGCAACTGGCTTGCCGGCTATGGTCTGTGGCGGGTTGGATCGAAACTCGCTCATCATTTGCGCAATTTCCGCTTGTCCATTCATCCCTTTTTTAGTAATGGAAACAAGTTTTTCAAGATATAAACCATACTGTACATAAAGATCCATCAACTTATCAAAGAGAGTCTGTCCTTTATCTTTTTCGTAAGCTGCCATTTCACACAAAATAGCCACTGCGGACACAGAATCCTTATCACGGACTTTATCGCCAATCATTAGACCAAAACTTTCTTCTCCTCCAACTATATAGTTCTCTTTTCCTTCTAGTTCTCTTATTTTTTCAGCAATCCATTTAAAACCAGTCAGTACATCATAAGCCTTCAACCCATTTTGTTCAGCAACACGGTTAACCATATCTGAAGTAACGATGGTTTTAACGATCATATCGTTCGGTTCGTTGATACCTTTTGCTTTTCTCGCTTCGATTAGATAAGAAAACGCCAATACAGCGGTTTGATTACCGTTCATCAACTGCCATTCTCCATGGTTGTTTTTTATAGCGACAGCAACACGGTCCGCATCAGGATCAGTACCCAACAAAATATCCGCATCTAGTTCTTTCGCTAGTTTCAAACCCAAACTCATTGCTTCTGGTTCTTCGGGATTTGGATAGATAACCGTTGGAAAATTTCCGTCTGGGACTTCTTGTTCTTTTACGATGTGTACATTGTCAAAACCTAATGCTTTCAATACTTTTGGCACCAACATAATACCGGAACCATGTATAGGTGTGTATACGATTTTCAGGTCATGTTGACGCTTAATGACATCAGGATATACACTTAACCCCGTCGCCATCTGGATGTATTTTTCATCCATTTCAGCACCAATGATAACTATATTTTCGTCATTGCCTGACCATTTGACGTCGCTTACGCTATGAATATTTTCTACTTCGGTAATTACATTTTTATCATGTGGTGGGACTAGCTGTCCTCCATCACTCCAATAAGCTTTATAACCATTGTATTCTTTGGGATTATGAGATGCAGTACACATAACACCCGCTTTACAACCAAGCGTGCGAATGGCAAAAGAAACCTCAGGTGTAGGACGTAATGATTCAAACAAATACACTTTTATCCCATTTGCTGCAAACACATGTGCTGTTGTCTCCGCAAAAAAACGACTATTGTTGCGGCAATCATGACCGATGACCACACTTATAGGTTCTTCTCCGTATGTTTTCTTCAAATAATTTGCAAAACCTTGAGTCGCCATACCAACGGTATATTTGTTCATACGGTTAGTACCAACACCCATAATTCCTCGCAAACCACCCGTTCCAAATTCCAGATTGCGGTAAAAGGCTTCTTCTAATTCGCTAGGATTTTCCTGTTGAAGTTTCTTAATGGCATCTTTCGTCTCTTGATCATAATCACCCTCTAGCCATGTATTTACTTTTGCTTGAATAGCTGCATCCATAGTTGTAATTTTTATAAAGTTGTTATTGGTTTTCGATAAAAGCAGCGACGACTTTACCATCTTCCACTTCCAAACTGACATAATCGTGTTGTGTCGTGGCGATCGAAAGTCCAACATAATCAGATTGAATAGGATATAATTTGTGCATACGCTCCACCATCACCAATGTTTGTATTTTGAGTGGTTGATGCTCCAATAGAGGTTTCAATGCGTACAACAATGTCCTACCGCTGTTACTAACATCATCGATAAGAATGATATGCTTTCCAGAAAAATCATTGTCACCACTTATATTGGAAATCCGCAAGTCGGTTTTGTCAAAAGTCATCTCACGGATATCTATCGCAATAGAAATATATCTTTGCAAGAAGACTTGAATCGATTGAGCAATGGCCATCCCATTTTTTTTAATCCCTATCAATAGAATTGACTGGGTATCTTCCTCAAGGTTTTCGGCAATCTCCAGAGCTAAACGATGTAGCTTCTCTTTTGCAATCTCAGCGGTAAGAAGTTTATTCTTTTCAGGCATCTATATTCTTGTTAAAGACTTCAAACCTATGAAAATTTGTCTTTTTGGGCAAAAAAGATTAGTAAAAAGCAAAAATAAGCAAAACGGTTAAAACCTTTGCTATACAAGGCTTTATAAAAAGAGTAGTCTTAGTTCGGAAGTCGGTGTCTGATAGGTTTGGGGCTTAAATTGACA
>QFOI01000356.1 GCA_003241175.1 Pseudopedobacter saltans | reverse complement strand
AGAAGGTAAGAAACGCATGCGCCAAATTGGTAACGTAGAAGTTCCCCAAGAAGCATTCTTGGCGGTGTTGAAACTAGATTAAAATAAGTTCGCTATATTTGAAATTGAATTATCAAGAAGCATAAAAAATATGCTTCTTTTTTTGTGAAAACTAACCATATAAAATGAAGAAGACACTTGGCTTTATGCTATTGGCAGGTTTGCCATTTATTTCCAATGCTCAAAAAGACTCTTTGGCAAAATTGAGAAATGACGTTCAACTTTTACAATCACAAAATCAACAGTTGGTTTCGCGTATCATTAAGTTGGAAGATCGTATTCCTTACTATGAAAATGCTTTAAAACTGCAACAAGCACCAACCGTACAAACATTGGACAGCTTTGAAGTTAGATTAACGAAAGTCTATTTTATCGAAAAGGATCATAAACTGTTTGTGGAAGGAATTGTAACCGCAAAAAAGCAGAATGTACACGATATGTATTTTGACGGAACTATGTTCAAATGCGTTTACCCTGATGGAAAATTATTTCAAACTTATACGGTGTTGAACAATGGAAAAGGCTTTTCTACAATAAGTCCTGTTGTTTCCGATGTGCCCTACAGTTTCCAAATCGTATTTGAAAATGCAGAGAAAACGCCTAAACTAGCTGCATTGCAATTGCGGATAGATTATACGCCAGAAAGGCCAATGTTGCTGAAACGCTTGGATTTTGCATTCAAGGGATTAACTGTTGATTGATGTCTAAAAGATTGAGGTATAAAAAATCCCGTTTCAGATTTGGAACGGGATTTTTTATATTGGAATAAGTTGGATTAAGGCATCAATGGTCTTCCGATTCCCAATTCACGGAAAGGCCAAGGAATAGTTGCCAATATGATGATCAAGGCGATAGTAAACAACCATGCCGCACGTTTATGTTTGCTGTAGTCTGAAATGTCTTTTTTTGCAACGCCTTTCCCAATGGTAATCAAGGCAATCGCCACAATCATTCCCACTGGATGTTCGATCAAATAAAAACGCCAAAATCCATCTTTCATGATATCTACGTCAGCGGGTTTGTGTATCCAACCATAAGGACCTGCAATACATTGGTATAGACCGATCAACAAAGTGATATGTGCAGCGATCATCAAAAACAAACCTAATTTTTTGTCACCAGTGGTAAATGGTTTGTGAAGATTAGAAATGTTTTTGAAAATATTCACCAATAACAACACCAAGATGATGTAACCCAATGTGTGGTGCAAATGAAGCAAACCTGTATACATGCGTTAATTTTTTAATTAATTCCGGCAAAAATAGCTTTCAAATGATTAATAAACAATAAAACAATCTAGTCTTTCCACAAAAAAGGGAAAAGTATGATGGCAAGACAAATGATTAGCACATCAAGTCCTCCCAATAATCCTACCATACCTATCAAGCCTTCTGTGTGTTCCGGCGAAAATGCAATGGTGGAAATTTTGCTTACCAGCAATAGTTGCGGGATGATGATCGGAAATCCCATGATAGCCATCAATGCGGCATTTTGTTGGGCTCTAGCTGCAATAGCCGCGAGGAAAGTAAATACCAGACTCAATCCGGTACCTCCTAAAAGCGTAATACCCAAAAACTGACCAAAATTATACAATGGATTGCCCATCCACAAAGCATAGATCAACAAACTCAAAAACGACATTACCAACATGAGAAACCAGTTGAAGACTAGTTTGGCGATGATGAAATCTTTGGCACCGGAAATTGAATAGAAATAAAGCATCCTACCCTTGCTTTCCTGCAAAAAACTTTTGGCAACGGCATTAACGCAAATAAAAAGCTGAATTACCCAAAACAAAGCATTCCACACTTTGTTGTCGTCTGGTTGTCCCATAGTTAGGGAGACGACATATATAGTAGACGCAACATACAGTAACACGCCATATATGGTGTATTGCTGCCTGATTTCCAACAATAGGTCTTTTTTTACAAGCGTGGCAATATGATTTTTCAAAACCAGTAGAATATTTTATTGAGAATTTTTTCCATCCGTTGACTGGTGTGCAAGTTCCTGTTCTTTTATTCCTTCCATGTAGCACTTACGACAGCGAGGTTCATACTTATTGCTTTCGCCCAATACAAACTGATTGTTTTCGGAACTTTTTCGAAAAGACAAACTAGCAATATTGCCACACTGTACACATATGGCGTGTAGTTTAGTTACATAGTCCGCAATAGCCATTAATTGAGGCATCGGACCAAAAGGTCTTCCCATAAAATCCATGTCCAAGCCTGCAACTATAACTCTAATACCTTTGTTGGCAAGGGTTTGGCATACATTGACTATTTCAGAATCGAAAAACTGAGCCTCGTCGATACCAATTACATCTGCGTCTTGTGCCAAGAGAAGAATATTTTGAGAATTGTTTACAGGTATGCTCTGCATTGTTGTGGCGTTATGACTGACAACGTTGTCCGCATCGTAGCGTACATCAACTTCTGGTTTAAATAGTTCGACTTTTCTATTGGCGATTTGTACGCGTTTTAAGCGGCGTATTAACTCTTCTGTTTTACCACTAAACATGGAACCGCAGATAACTTCTATCCATCCTCTATTGCCTCCTGCTATTCCTGGTTCTATAAACATGTTAAAACTTTATTTATAATAATTTTCCTTAGTAACTTTACGCCAAACCACGCAAAAATATTATAATTGATGGAAACTATGATTGATAATTCATTGGTTACTGTAGATTGGCAACAGATTACTGACAAAATTGATCAATTGAATCAGTTAAAGAACAAACCTGACGCCGTAGGTGAAATGATTTCTGTTGCGAATGGTTTACATAGTCTATTGTTACATTACTCTGTACAAGCAAAAAGTACTTCCAATATAAATTCCTCTAAACGAGTAGCAGTGGTTATGCCATCGATATATGGCAATTCTGTTAAAGTTACGACTATCCAAAATCAAGAAAAGGAGATTATGGAGGAAGAAGTCAAAGCATATGGGGAACCAATAGATTTGCAAAATGAGCGTAGCGCAGAAACTGAACAAGCTTCCGTAAAAGAAGCGACTGTTGAAGAACCTGTATTGGAATCTTTGTCCAAAATCAAAGAAATGGAAGAGCCCGTTGTCGAAAGTCAACAGGAACTACCAGCTTCTATTGAAAGTAAAGAAGATGTCGTGTTGGCTCCAGAAGAAGTCGAAGATGTAGTCTCCACACCAGAGGAGTCTCCAGAAAGTGACGTGAAGAAAGAAGTTGAAGTGGCGCCTGTCACTAAAGACGAGCCTGTAAAAAAAGAAACCACACCTACTAAGCAATACAGTATTTGGGAAGCCTATTCTTCCAATGAAGTACCTACATTGGCTCAGCAGCAAGCAACACAGCAGGCCGCCAAGATAGAGCCGGTACAGGATAAAGAGGACGCTTCATATAATAAAGTTACTGCAGGCATGCCGATCAAGGATTTAAAAAAGGCAATAAGCATTAGTGACCGTTACTTGTTCATCAATGAGCTGTTTCGTGGGGAAGAGTCAGAGTACGAGCGTAGTATTAAAACGATCAACAATTTTAATGTCTATCAGGAAGCACGCTATTGGATCGATCGTGAGTTGAAGGTTAAATTGGGTTGGGACGACAAGAGCTCCATTGTAAAACAGTTCAATAACTTAGTACAGAGACGTTTTGCCTAGAAATAGCGCTATTCTGACGGTAGCTAACAATAAAGATTGTACTGTGCGGTCTATTGGATTATATTTGCAGCTTTCGTACCGTATTTGATGAAAGGATTTCACGTTTTTACAATTGTTTTGATATTGTTCGGTTCCATCTTCTTTGGGAGCGATGCGAGTGCGCAGGTGGATATTCCAGCTGGTACCAATACTTCAAATGTTACTTACGATTCCCAAGGTCGTCCCATCAAGAAAACAGATCAAAGTGGTGATACCTTGAAGCATCGTGACGGTTCAGAAGATTCTATTTCTATATCATTTAGATATTA
>QFOI01000355.1 GCA_003241175.1 Pseudopedobacter saltans | reverse complement strand
GTAAAAAATACCTATTTTTTATCCCCTTTCTTCTCCTAGCCCTTTCTTTATCCTCTTATACTAATGCTCAGAATACACAAAATTTTAGTGGAACTGTAAAAAACGGTCAAAACGAACCAATTCCACATGCTACAGTATTGGTCGAGCATCATTACCGTTATAAAGCTGTTGCCGATTCTAATGGTTTTTTTCGCTTTTCATTGTCAGATGGCACTTATACTATTAAAATTCATGCCGTTGGTTATGAGTCGCATACACAGCAAATATCAGTTCCAAGTGAGTCGAATATTAATTTCACTTTAAAGCCATCCAGTAATAGCAATCTTTCTGATGTCACTATCAATGGATTAGGGAAAGGTGTCGAAAAACATCGAATCGAAACATCAGGTTATGCCGTGAATGTTATTGAAACAAAAGATGCGGCACTACAAAATATACAGACGATTGATCTATTGGATCGATCTGCAGGTGTTAGAGTTAGGCAAAACGGTGGATTGGGAGGTACTGTTGAGTACAATATCAATGGACTTTCGGGTAATGCTGTTAAGATATTTATTGATGGGATTCCTATTTCTAATTATGGTAGATCCTTTTCATTGAATAGTATTCCTCCAGCGCTGATAGAGAGGATGGAAGTGTACAAAGGAGTGATTCCTGGGCATCTTTCGGAAGATGCACTGGGTGGCGCTATCAATGTCATTTTGAAGAAAGGGATGCAAAACAACTTTACTACATCCTATTCTTTCGGTTCTTTCAATACGCATCAGTGGAATGCTACTGGAAGTTACCAACTTAAAAATAGTTTGATTGTAAAAGGATCTGCGTTTTACAACTATTCAGATAATAGTTACAAAGTGTGGGGAGACGATATCCTTTATTATGAAGCGGATGGTAGTACGAGTGGCCCACATAAAGCTAAAAGGTTTAACGATGCTTACGACTCCAAAAGTCTTAAACTAGATTTTGGATTTGTCAATAAAAAATGGGCGGATCAGTTTTTTGTTGGAGGATTGATCTCTGATCAAATGAAAAAATTACAACATGGTGTTTCCATGAGAATGGTGTATGGCAATCGTCATAGTAGGCAAAACTCCAAAGTCGGTTCTCTGATTTACACCAAAAACAATCTTTTTGTAAAAGGGCTTTCGGTTAATGTCAATAGTAGTTACAGTTATCTTGAAAGGGAAAATATTGATACCATTGGTGACCGATTTGACTGGCGAGGAACGCCAATCATTAATCCCAATACTGGATTGCCGGTACAGTATGCCAATGGTGCTGAACAATCCTCTATTGGTAAAACACTCTCTGTCAATTCGGAAAAAACTTTTGTAGCAAGATCTAATATCAGTTACGCCTTAAATGACAACAATGCGGTTTTTGCCAATATACTATACAATACTTTCAAAAGGGGTGTTGATGATTCTTTCCGGGATGAAATCTGGAGGAACTTTCAGAATACAAGAGATCTTACCAAACAGATTTATAGTTTTACCTACCAAAATATTGCATTTGATGGAAAACTACGTTCTAATGTTTTTTACAAATCCTATAACCAAAAAGTCAATTCGCATGAACCGTGACGAGTTAGTGGCGAATGGTTAAAAGACATTGTAACAAGATCCGCCAATACGGAAGGTTACGGTATTACATTTTCTTATAGAATACTACCCAAACTATTCATTTTGGCGTCGGGTGAAAAAGCTGTACGATTGCCAAGCGAAGGTGAGATGTTTGGAAACGATGTGGAAAATGAAGTTGCCAACTATAATCTGTGTCCTGAAAAAAGTACCAACGCTAATTTGGGTTTTAATATTGGACCGTATGTTTTTCATAAACATTCGATTAGTGTAAACAGCTCCATGTTTTATAGAGATGTCAAAGACATGATTAGAAGAGCTGTATCAGCAGATTCAAGAGATGTCGCCTCTTTTGAAAATCTGAATAGCGTCATGACCTACGGATTTGATGCCGAAATACTTTATAAGTATTCGAATCTTGTACAATTCAATTTTAACGTATCTAAATTCAATGCGCTTTTCAATACAGAATATGACGCTTCTGGTGCCAGATATTCCTACTATAAAGAACAAATTCGTAATGAACCATCGTTCAAGTTCAGTTCTGGGTTGACTTATTTTTGGAATGATGCTATAAAGAAAAAAGCACGTGCTTCCATTTATTACAATACCAACTATGTGGGTAGATTCCTTCGTGACTGGGCAGGAATTGGTGGAACTGGACTTAATTGGATTCCAACTCAGTTTGTGCACGATTTGGGTATTGCTTATACCTTGCCTAATCGCAAAACGACCATTGCATTAGATGCTAAAAATATATTGAACACCCAGATTTTTGACAATTTCAGAATTCAAAAACCGGGCAGAGCATTTTATGCCAAAATAACTTACGCTATTTTTTAAACCTATAATATAAAAATAAGAACGATGAAAATTACTTATCCAAAATTTTTGCAATTCTTAACGCTCGCGGCATGTATATCTTTTGCCTCTTGCTCTAAAAGTGATAACAATTCTCCTGATGATGGCGGAGAAACAACACAAGAAAAAGATTTCCAATTAGCTTATTATGTTGAAAGCGATGACGCAGAAGCGACGTATATACAAGGTCGTTCACAGTTGGATTCTTTGCCAATATCTTTTAGCAACTATGGTTATAGATTACCAGCAACTGTAACAACAAGGTTTTATTCTTCCACGGACGGGAAGTTAGTGTATGCATTGGATTATCCTGCTGGTATATTGGCAAAATACCAATATAATGGAGGACAAAACTATAGTCGCGTAGGTAGTGAATTGAATGCATCCATTCCGTTAGGTGTTACCGCATTGAGAATGACCAAACTAGATGATAGTTTTGCTAGTGTGCATGCGGTTGGTGCAACGGCTGGCCCAACTCAGATATCTGAATCTGTTTTAACGATGAGACCCGATACCGCACAGATTGGTATTGTGAATCTGCAAACTATGAGAGTTGATTCCTATGATACAAAAGTCGTTATGGATCTTGGCGCTGAATGGAGAGACAAAGGTTATAGAATTTTTCGTATAGACGCTCCGGTGGAATCTAATGGAAAACTATATTTCGGATGTGGTCTGCAACGCTACAACTTAACGACAGGTACTATTGACAGAAATTTGACTGCTGAAATTGCAGCGACATTGGTTGTTGATTATCCATCTTTGCAAAACCCTAAGGTGATTACTACTTCTCACCTAAGCGGATCTACGAACGGATACAGAACGCCAACTGCATTTAAAAATGAAGCTGGTGACATATTGCAATTAGTTTCTTCTGGTAAAAAAGTATCCATAGCTAAAATAAAAAATGGAGCTTACGATGCAAGTTTCGGATTTGATCTACAAGCGGTTAATAACGGTATAGTTGCAAGTAATGGTTGGTTCTATGTAGGAAACGGTATTGGGTATGTACCTTACAACAAAAATGCCAGTGGTACATGGGGTGTTGCACGCGTCGATATTAACAACAATACAGTAGTCGATCTTAATGTTCCTGCAGATTTGAGTCTTAGTGACTACCAATACTCCGTTGCAAGAGACGGAAAGTTTTACATGGCTTTAGCGCCTAAGAGTGGATCGGGAAATATTTACATATTTGATATAACAAGTACCTCTCCAAATGGTTACAAACTTGGTTCTGCTATCACGTCAGCGGCTGGTCAATACTATATTGGAATATTCTAGTATAAATATGTTGTGTTTAATTAAGAGGCTCATTCAATTTTGAATGAGCCTCTTAACTTTTTAAATCTTGGAATTGAACGTTACGGCATTAATTGCTTTAATGTACTTTCAAGGTTGTTTAGCTCTATATTGGCGATTATCTTTCCATCCTTGTCAATGAGATATTGTGTAGGATAAGAGTGTACATTATACAAATTTGCAAGGTCTGTTGTACCTATCCCGCGTAAGACCTGTTTCCAGATACCCGTTTTATCTGTTTTAACTG
>QFOI01000020.1 GCA_003241175.1 Pseudopedobacter saltans | reverse complement strand
TAAGGAAAAAGAGCAATGATTAACTTTTATCAGAGGCTATCACTATTCTAAGAATCAATGACAGCTTGGAGAAAAAACTATTTAGCTTTTTCGATTACTTCAACCAATCTCCAACGTTTAGTTTTGGAAAGAGGACGAGTTTCCATGATTTTTACAGTATCACCGATACCGCATTCATTTTTTTCATCATGCGCATGGAATTTGGTAGTTTTTTTAAGGAACTTACCGTAGATAGGGTGTTTTACCTTTCTTTCCACGTTGACAGTGATTGTTTTTTCCATTTTGTCACTGCTAACAACACCTATTCTTGTTTTACGCAAATTTCTTTCAGCCATTATACTATTTTTTAAGCATTACGCTCTCCACGAGCACTATTTGTTCTTTGCCTTTTCAAGCGTTGATAAAAGACGCTCGCAGGTGGCGAATTAAGCCTTTGTTTTCGAAAGAGCCGTTTTAATACGAGCAATATCTCTTCTAAGGTTACGGATAGTCATTGGATTTTCCAAAGGTGAAATTGCATGTGCGAATTCCAATTTTTTTAATCTCAATTCGTCTTCTGAAAGACGTGCCTGCAAATCTTCAGTAGACATTCCTTGAAGGCTTTTATTAAATTCTATAGCTTGTTTAGCCATTGTATTCTATTTGAAAATGTGATAATGTGAAAATGGTATCTACTCCGAAACCATTTTCAATATATTATTCAGTTATAAGATCTCTTCTAACAACCAATTTTGTCTTGATTGGTAGTTTTTGAGCCGCTAATCTGAAAGCTGCTTGAGCTGTTTCCAAGGAAACACCATCAATTTCAAATATGATACGACCTGGATCCACTACCGCTGCCCAGAATTCAGGATTACCTTTACCTTTACCCATACGCACAGCTGCTGGCTTACGAGTGATAGGTTTGTCAGGGAATATGCGAATCCACACATTACCTTCACGGTTCATCGCACGAGTCAAAGCTTGACGTGCGGCTTCCAATTGGCGGTTATTCATCCAAACTGGCTCTAGCGCTTTCAAAGCATAAGAACCGAAGGAAATGGTAGCGCCTCTTTTGGTCACATTTCGAGGATGCCCTTTTTGCGACTTTCTATGTTTTGTTCTTTTTGGCTGTAACATTATTACCTCCTTACACTCCTAGGGGAGTTTATTTTAATTCGTTCGTTTAATGTTGTTTATCTCGGTTTCTCTCTTCACAGAAGAAAAGAAGATTATATTAGTTGCGACGGTCGTTTCTTCTATCGTTGTTACCACGACGATCGTTTCTTCTATCTCCACCACGACGGTCATCATGTCCGCCTCTTCTATCTCCACCAGCTGCATCTTTACCGCTTAGGATGTTTGGATCAAGATCACGTTTTCCAAGAACTTCACCTTTACAGATCCATACTTTGATACCGATTTTACCATAAACCGTCATTGCATATACGTTGCAATAATCGATATCCATACGGAAAGTGTGCAAAGGTACACGACCTTGCTTGATTTCTTCGCGACGAGCGATTTCAGCACCGCCAAGACGTCCACCCACTTTAACTTTGATCCCTTCAGCACCCATACGAAGTGCGGAAGCGATCGCCATTTTGATGGCGCGTTTGTAGTTGATACGATTTTCGATCTGACGAGCGATTGTATCTGCTACAATTGCAGCATCTGTTTCTGGACGACGTATTTCAAGAATATTGATCTGAACATCTGCTTTACCAGTCAATTTTTTCAATTCTTCTTTGATACGATCTACTTCACTACCACCTTTACCGATGATGATACCTGGTTTTGAAGTGTGGATTGTAACAATCAATTTACCAAGAGTACGTTCGATAACGATACGAGCGATACCGCCTTTGTTGATACGAGCGTTAAGGTATTTTCTGATTTTGTTATCTTCGATTAGACGCGTAGCATATTCTTTTTTGCTACCGTACCAGTTACTTTCCCATCCACGGATGATACCTAACCTGTTACCAATTGGATTTGCTTTTTGACCCATATTGTATTTTGTTAAGCGCCTGCTGACCTGAAGATCAACACAGGCATTTTATGTTTAATTATTTATTATCTACAGCTTTTTTGTCTACAGCTATTGTAACGTGATGGCTACGTTTACGAACACGGTATCCACGACCTTGTGGAGCCGGGCGCATACGTTTCAAAGTACGTCCACCGTCAACAAAAACAGTCTTTACAACCAAATTTGCATCAGCTGCACTTTCGCCGCCATTTTTTTGTTCCCAGTTAGCAATTGCACTTTTCAACAATTTCAACAAAGGAGTTGAATTTGCCTGTGGGTGGAATTCCAATATAGAAAGTGCTTTTTCTACTTCTATACCACGAATGACATCCGCCAACAAACGCATTTTGCGGGGTCCTGTAGGATAATTTTTTAATTTAGCTACTGCTTCCATTTCTTTAATGAGTTTTAAGTTTTAAGTAGAAAAAGCTTAAGTTTCTTACTTAGCACTTATGACTTAGTACCTTAATACTAAAATTTATTTTTTACTACCTGCGTGCCCTCTAAAGTTTCTAGTTGGGGCAAATTCTCCTAGTTTGTGTCCTACCATAAATTCGGTCACATATACTGGGATAAATTTATTTCCGTTATGAACCGCGAATGTGTGTCCTACGAAATCAGGTGAAATAGTAGAGCGGCGGCTCCAAGTCTTGATTACAGACTTTTTAGCTGTACCTTCATTGATTGCGATAACTTTTGCTTCTAGGTTAAAGTCAATGTAAGGACCTTTTTTAATTGAACGTGGCATATGATATATTTAGTTGTTTATTTGTTCCGGTGAATTGCTCCACCGGAGCCATTTTAACAAGTTAGATAACTATTTAGCTAATTTTTTACCGTTTCTTCTTTGGATGATTAGCTTGTCGGATCCTTTCTTCTTACGAGTAATTTCACCTTTAGCATATTTACCAGTACGGCTACGTGGGTGTCCACCTGAAGATCTACCTTCACCACCACCCATTGGGTGATCGACTGGGTTCATGGCAACACCACGAACACGTGGGCGTATACCTTTCCAACGGTTAGCACCTGCTTTACCTTGTTTTACCAGTTGGTGGTCGCCATTAGATGCGATACCAACAGTTGCATAACATTCGATAAGGATACGTCTCAACTCACCAGATGGCATTTTGATAGATGCATATTTGTCTTCTTTACCAGCTAACTGAGCAGAAGCTCCAGCACTACGTACCAATTTAGCACCACTTCCTGGTTGCAATTCGATATTGTGGATTACAGTACCCAAAGGTATGTTTCTCAATTTCAATGCATTACCCAATTCAGGAGCAACGCTGTCACCAGATACTACAGTAGCACCTACTTGCAGTCCTTGAGGAGCGATGATATATCTCTTCTCTCCGTCAGTATATTGCAACAAAGCGATAAATGCTGTACGGTTTGGATCGTATTCAATAGAAACAACTTTAGCTTCGATTTCTTTTTTGTCTCTTTTGAAGTCGATGATACGGTAATGTTGTCTGTTACCACCACCGATGTAACGCATTGTACGACGACCAGAGGAGTTACGTCCACCAGTTTTCTTTTTAGGAGCCAACAAACTTTTTTCAGGTTTGTTAGTAGTAATTTCAGCATAGGCATTCCCGATTTTCCAACGGGTACCTGCTGTCATTGGTCTATACTTCTTTAATGCCATTTTTATTCGTTTTAGCGGACTTTTCAGCTCCGCAGCTATAAAACAATTTTATTAGATGTTAGCGTAAAGGTCGATTGTTTCGCCTTCAGCAACAGTTACGATAGCCTTTTTGTATCCGGATTTTACACCTTTGATAAAACCAGCCTTTGTGTAACGTGTTTTGTTTTTTCCTGGGACAACCAACGTATTTACAGCGATCACATTCACACCATAAAAAGCTTCGATAGCTGATTTGATTTCCAGTTTGTTAGCCTTTTTGTTTACTTTGAAAGCATATTTGCGCAAAGATTCTTGTTGTGCATTTGCCTTTTCAGTAAGGATTGGCTTTATTAATAAATCTGTAATTTTCATTTTACTTTACTTTAAAAGTGTGAATTAAGCTACTTCAGCTTCATTAGCGTCTGCAAATACTTTAGCAGCATTTTCAGTCAATACTAAAACTTCAGCATTCAAAATATCGTAAGTATTGATATCTACTAGATTTGTTGTCAATACGTTAGGGATATTGCGAGCGCTTAAGAATGTATTTTCTTCGATATCAGAAGGAACAAACAATGTTTTCTTTTCAACAATATTCAAACCTTTCAATACTTCTACGAATTGTTTTGTTTTTGGAGCTTCGAAAGCCAATTCTTCCACTACGATGATAGCGCTTTCTTTGGCTTTGTAGGAAAGAGCACCGATCTTAGCTAGGTCTTTTACTTTCTTGTTCAATTTGAAACCGTACAAATGTGGCTTAGGACCAAATACGGTACCACCGCCTTTGTATAATGGGTTACGGATATTACCCTTACGAGCGCCACCAGTACCTTTTTGTTTATGAAGTTTACGGCTTGCACCTTGTACTTCAGCACGTGTTTTTACTTTGTGCGTACCTTGGCGTTGGTTAGCCAAGTATTGTTTAACTGCAAGATAGATTACGTGGTCATTAGGTTCTGCGCCAAATATTTCATCCGGTAACTCAATCGTTCTTCCGGTTGCCTGTCCTGCTTTATTTAAAACTTGTAATTGCATGATTGTTCAGATTAAAGTTTATTTCTGGATGAAAACGATAGAACCAATGTGGCCAGGAACTGATCCGCTTACCAGGATATAATTTTTTTCAGCGAAAATCTTAACGACTTTCAAACCTTTCATTTTAACTCTTTCAGTACCCATGTGTCCAGCCATACGCATACCTTTCAATACACGAGAAGGCGTTGATGATGCACCAACGGAACCTGGAGCACGACTACGGTCATGCTGTCCGTGTGTAGCTTCACCGACACCGGAGAATCCGTGGCGTTTTACAACACCTTGGAAACCTTTACCTTTGGTAATACCTACAACGTCAACGATTTCTCCTTCAGAGAAGATATCTGTTGTGATTAATTCACCAATTGCTTTTTCTTCGAAATAGTTACGAAATTCTTTTACAACTTGTTTAGGCGTAGTATTTGCCTTTGCGAAGTGTTGGATGGCAGGTTTTGGAGTGTTTTTTTCTTTCTTTTCTCCAAATGCAAGTTGCAAAGCATTGTACCCGTCAGTAGCTTCTGTTTTGACTTGGGTAACAACATTGGGACCGGCTTCGATGATGGTAACAGCAATCTGACGACCTTCTGGACCGTAGATGCTTGTCATCCCCAATTTTTTTCCAATAATACCTTTCATTAGTGCGCTTTTTGCGCCCCTCTAGGTTAATGAGACAATCCCTGCGCTAAAGCGGGATTTCAATCTCCTGTTCGCCGTTGACCTTTTCCGTTCTTGTTCTTTAACTTGGAAGTACCAACGGTAAACAAACCTCGAAGGGCCTGTTTAATATTTAGTCCTTTCAGACTGGTTACTCAGAGCTCTTTTTTCAATCGTTATTCGCGATGTGATTGAGAGATGAAATTTCGTTTTACAGCATTACCCTACATCTCAGGGTTGATCGTTATGCCTTGATCTCTACTTCAACTCCAGATGGCAAATCCAATTTGGACAAAGCATCAACTGTACGAGAAGAAGAAGTGTAGATATCCAACAAGCGTTTGTGTGTAGCTAATTGGAACTGTTCGCGACTCTTTTTGTTTACGTGTGGAGAACGCAATACAGTGAAGATCTTAGTGTGCGTAGGCAAAGGAATAGGACCTGTAACGGCTGCGCCTGTACCACGTACGGTTTTAACGATTTTTTCAGCGGATTTATCCACCAAGTTGTGGTCGTAAGACTGTAATTTTATTCTAATTCTTTGAGACATAGCGTAAAACCCAATTTTGTCATTGGGAGCGCAAAGGTAAAACACAGTTTTGAATAAGTCAAATATTTTTCCACATTTTTATAAAAAAGTGGATTAATTTCTCAAAGCTATTAGTTCACGGCCTAAGAAATATTCCGCAAGTAGTTCATAATCAAATGTAAACTTAAAATTTGAGAATTCTAAATTTTCCTAAATTTATGCTTCTTTTTATATTTGAAAGCACAAAAAATATGGAATTACAATGAAAAGGTTCTCCTATCTCAATATAACAGTTACCATCCTAACCATTGCTTGTAGTATTGGCGATTACGTCTCGGCACAAGTCTCTAATTTATCCTCCCAATTCCAGTTGTCGGATTTTCAAGTGCAGTCCTCGGAAGTTGTCGGCAATAACGGTGTAGAACTTTCCAATAGTCACTACCAACCATCTGTAAAATGGCACCCAACTAAAGTTCCCTCCACAGTCCTCAACACTTTGGTCAACAATAAAATATATCCAGATCCATATCAAGGGCTAAACAATATGCACATACCGGATGCATCAGATCTTTTCAACGAAAAATATGATCTTTTACAATATAGCCATCTTGGCAAAAAAATCAATCCCTGGAAAAAACCCTATTGGTACATTACAACTTTTAATATTCCATCTGAAAGCAGCAATAAACACATTTCACTCGTATTAAAAGGCATCAATTACAGAGCCGCTATTTGGGTAAATGGGAAACTGATTGCTGATTCTTCGAAAGTTGCAGGAATGTTTGGATCATATGACTTAGACATTACCAATGCGGCAAAAGCTGGGCAGATCAATGGACTTGCCATTAAAATATACCCTCTTGACTACCCCGGCGAACCGGACACAGAACAATTAAAAGCAATGGGACCCTTTTTTTTAAATGGAGGGCCAACGGGAGATATTGGTAAAAACGTGACGATGCTTTGTTCTGTGGGTTGGGATTGGATGCCTCCAGTCAGAGACCGCAATATGGGAATCTGGCAGCCAGTCTATATACGCACGACCGGAAAAACCACTATTGAAAAACCCAAAATTATAACGGACCTGCAACTACCTGATACCTCCAAAGCATATATCTCACTGGAAATGCAACTTCACAATTATCGCAGACGGACAGCCAACGGCAATATTATCGTCAGCATCACCCCAGAAAACTTTAGAGACAACCGTTTGATAGCCATTTCCAAAAAAATCTCATTAGCAGGTAATAAAACTTCGACAATCAAACTTTCTCACCAAGACATAAAAGAACTGACAATAGACAATCCGAAGCTTTGGTGGCCTAATGGATATGGTACGCCCAATCTGTACAGAATCCAGATTCAATACAAGGAAGGTAACGATATATTGGATAGTAACAGTTTTGTATTTGGCATTCGATCAGTTAGTACAATGGCACGCGAACAGCGAGGTGTTACAAGACGAGATTTTTTCGTCAACGGAAAAAGAATCCACCTTATCGGAGGTGCTTGGGTACCTGATATGATGCTTAACAGAGACTCGCTTCGCAATTTCCAAGAGTTGGAATTATGTCGTAATGCTAATAACAATCTCATTAGAATCTGGGGAGGCGGAGTAACACCAGAAGACCCTTTTTGGGATGCGTGTGATCGTTTGGGATTATTGGTATGGAGTGATTTTTGGATAACAGGAGATACGCAAGGTGAATTTAAAGGTTCACCAGACTATCCGCTAGACGGAAAGATTTTCACAAAAAATGTCATCAGTACAATCTATCGTATCCGAAACCATCCAAGTCTATTAGTATGGACAGGAGGCAACGAAGGACACGCCAGAAAGGACCTGTATTTTGCCATGCGTGACAATGTCATCAATCTTGATGGAACACGTCCCTTCATACCAAGCTCTTCGGGATATGCACATCTACCTTCTGATTGGCCGCAAAGTTGGCCAGACAATAAGGAAAGTGGCGTTTTCAGTGGAGGACCTTATGCATGGAAAGACCCTAAACACTATTTTGCATTAGCAGATACGGCCAAAGATTGGGTATTCAAAGACGAAACTGGAATCCCGTCTCAACCTCCATTAAGCACATTAAACAAAATCATTGCAGATACCACTTGGGATCGATCCCTTCCATTTCCTATAAATAATTCTTGGGGCTACCATGATGCCGCAACCGGGGCCGGACAATATGACAAATACTATATGGAAATGGTTAAAAGATATGGTCAACCGTCTACCAAAGCCGATTTTTCGCAAAAAATGCAGCTTTTAAATTGGCTTGGCTACCAAGGCATTTTCGAAGCGGCAGAACATCGTCTCAATGATAATGGAGGTGTGATGCTATGGAAACTCAATGCAGCTTTCCCGAGTGTCATTTGGCAGATTTATGACTGGTACATGCAACCCAATGCGGGTTATTATGCCATGCAAAACGCCTGCGAGCCTATCCATATCCAAATAAATCCGCGCGATTCCTCTATTGAAGTATTCAACCGCACGTACCAACCAATAAGTGGATTAACGGCAGAAATAGAAATTTGGAATATGAACGGCAACAGAACCAATAGATTGTCCATGAATAATATTGACATTGACACTTCCACCGTTAAAGTTATAGGTTCCCTCCAAAAAATACTTGGCAGCAAAAAAGAACCATCCATGTTATTTCTCCGTCTAAAATCCGCAAAAGGAAAAACCGTTTCCTACAACACCTATTGGATAGCGCCAAATGACGATTTTAAATCAATGGCCAATATGCCCAAAACGACATTATCCGTCCGTGAATTTTCTACTTTGAGCATTGAAGGAAAAACAAGTCGCGCCTATCAGATCTCCAATACGGGCACATCACCAGCATTTTTTGTTAATATTAGACTTACAAAAAATGGAGAAGAATTACAACCAACACTTTGGAGCAGCAATTATATTAGCCTTTTACCTGGTGAAAGTCAAATCGTCAAAGTAGGCTTCGCAACTTCTCCATCCAAAATAGCAGCAGAATTGGATGGATGGAACGTAGATTACCAAAAAATTGCTGGCCGAATAAGAGATTAATGCGGCTTATATTTTGCCTCTTTGAATATTTGGTTTGCAGGTGTGTCCATCAGTCTCAGCATATTGGTTTTTTCGTGTGACTGCATCCATTTTTTGATAATCTGCCAACCGATAAAGGTTCCAATATTACCCGGAGACCCATCTCCCAATACGGCCGTTCTCGGACCATCATTCATATAGTCCCTTGTTTCGTCCGGTTCAGATGAGTACAATAAATTGTTGACGGTAAAGTAATTCCAGATGCCTTCTTCTTTTTTGTAACAGCCCTCTAGTTGATCATTAGTGTATCCAATCTTTAAAGTGTCGGCTACATACGGCAAAAGCTGATCAAGCAAGTACATTCTTTTCCCAGCTTCTACCATTTGCTCCACTAAAGGCAAAGATTTATAGTTGTCAGGATACATGTCCTGGATGATATTTTTCATACAGTTGACAGGGATGTATTCCGGTTCAAACCTTCGTGAAATATACGCGGGGTAAATTTGCTGTAAAAATTCGGATTGATACGGCGCAAAATCTTTTCCCATATACATCTGCAAACCGACGGCCAAACCGCTAGACGTCAATACATTACCATATCCATCCAATGGACCAACATAAGTGATGAGTTTTTCTGGTGCATGATATTCTGGGAAATAGTATTTGGTTAGCTTCAATCCTAATCGTAAGGGTTCGAGAATCTTATCCAAATTTTTAAAATGAGCAATTACAGAATCTTCGATAGGTCGATAACTGTTTAAAAAAAACGGCAAAGCTTTTTTCACACTATCCGGAAATGGAGGCAATCCAATAATATTGTACAAATAATCATTCAAAAATTTCCCATACTTTTCGCTCAGTTTGTCCAAAGACAATTCCACATTTGTTGTGTCAATACGAAAAAAGTCAGTTTCTGATCGAATGACGGTCAATGGAGCAACAATCTTGGACACATCAGGAATCTTTCTTTTTTCTTTACAGGCTCCCAATACAAATAAAAAACTACAAATCAGAAATACTTTTCGCATCATTCAAAAATATAACAACTGCTACAAATACGTTTACATTCATAAAAACGTTATTGTTTTATCGAATATTGAATCAGTTAATCAACAGCCTAAACAAAACATGGGGAAAAAGCTTTTAGCAGGGAAGAAAGGTATTATTTTCGGGGCACTCAATGAATATTCAATAGCTTGGCAGGTGGCCAAAAAATGTCATGATGAAGGTGCAAAAATTATTCTCACCAATGCTCCGATTGCGGTAAGATTTGCAGATACTAGTATTTTAGCCAAAGAGATTAAAGCAAAAGTCATTCCCGCCGATGTGACTAAAAAAGAAGATCTTGAACATTTGGTGGAAGAAAGTATGGCACATTTCGGAGGACAATTTGATTTTGCATTGCACAGCGTAGCGATGAGCTACAATATTAGGAAAAAACACCCTTACACAGAACTGAATTATGAAGGGTTTCTGGAGAGCTCAATATCTCTGCCGTAAGTTTTCATAAGTTTCTACAAACTTGTTTTCAAAAAGATGCCATAAAGGAATGGGGTAGCGTGGTAGCGTTGACCTTCATTGCAGCTCATCGCATATTTCCACAATATAGTGAAATGGCGGATGCCAAATCACTTTTGGAAGGCATCGCAAGAAGTTTTGGACTTCATTACGGTAATCACAACAAAGTTAGGATTAATACACTTTCGCAATCGCCTGTCAAGACAACTGCTGGAGGTGGTATTGAAGGATTTGATCGTTTTTGGGAATATGCCGATTTGATGAGCCCTTTAGGCAACGCACCTTCGGAAGCCCTTGGCGAAGCTTGTGCTATGTTGTTTAGCGATTATACACGTTATATCACTATGCAAAACATTTTCCATGACGGGGGATTCTCTTCCACTGGTCTGACTCAAAATATCATTGAAGCGATGGAGTCGAAATAGGCGGTATTGCCATCATGATTTATTAATGTAACTTTGTAATTCTACTAACTTTCAATTTGTTTGAATGAAAAAACACAAACCTGCAACAGAAGACTCAAAAGGTTCTGGAAGCAAGAAGGCGGCCGTTGTCTTAATGGATAATAAAAAAGCTCCCTCCAGCAAGAATCTTAAAAAAACTTCTCCAAAGAAAGAAGTATCTTCTAAAACACCTACAACCAAAACGAGTACATCTAAAGTTGAAGCACCAATCAAAAAACTTCAAGTCAAAAAAGTCAAAGAAAACAGTAATCAAGTAAGCCTCAAAAAAGCTAGTTCCGCGAAAAGCAAAAAAGCAGATGAACTCTTAGAGAAAACAGCGAAAAAAGCTATTGCTAGTGTACCAAAGACCCCAAAAGTATCTTCAAAAAATACAGCGCCTATGGGGAATATAGCACCAGCCGCATTTTCAAAAGCTGCATTTGAAGAACAGGTAAATCTTGCTATTAGAGAAAGTATTGCTCGGCAAAAAGACGTCAATAGAGTTTATGATCCTGCTATTACGGATAAAATGAAATCCATTATTGCCAACTATACAGAGTCTCCGGAACTTTTGGAAAATATTGAAAATAATACAAACGAGCATTTCGTGGAAGAACTCAATATTGACTCTGTTGATTTTGTGGAGATTATTGTAGACGCAGAGGAAGCTTTTCAGATTAAAATGGAAGATGATGAAATCAAAGCTTTACGGTCTTTTGATGATCTGTATGACCTCATTGAAGGTAAAATCAATGAGCGTGATATTGCTAAAGCTAAAAAAGCATAGCCTATAAAAAATTTATACTCAACCTTTCCATTTTTTGAAGAAAATACAAGTGTTGACATCTCCAAATCCTAAACTAAGTTTGGCTACTATGTCCAGATTATGGTTTAGGATGGGTTTGCTCGGTATTTTTTCTGCAGCAATGTAAGGAGCAATATCTTGGTGTAAAGGATGAGCATTCAACGAAGGATGTATAAAATTGTTTTCTAATTGCATAATGGAGGCAATGGATTCTATGGAACCCGACGCACTTAGACTATGACCAATCATTGACTTAGTAGAATTGATATAAGGAAATGCATCCCCCATAAGACCAGTGGCCGAAATCCAACTCCTAATTTCAATTATGTCTCCTATAGTAGACGTAAGGTGGCCAGATATTAAGTCGATTTCTTCTGGTTTTATTCCTGCCGAGATCATGGCCATTTGGATACATCTTATCATGCCATGCACATTTCCTATAGTCATCGATCCGTCTCCTCTTTGACCACCCGAATTGATATGGCCTCCGATGATTTCAGCATAGATATGAGCGCCTCGTTCTAATGCGGAATCCAAACTTTCCACTACTAATGCGCCTCCACCTGCACCTGGCACGAACCCCGTGGCTGACTCTCCTAACGGGCAACTAGCCTTTTCTGGATGTTTATTATGATCTTGAGCTGTTGCAAACATGGCATCAAATGGACTCCATACAAATGCACCTTTTGATTCACTACTACCAACCAATATTCTTTTTTCGTTTCTATACCTGATTTTGTCATAGGCCATCATCAAACCCTCTGTTCCCGTACTGCATGCAGAGGCGTTAGACGTAACTTGCCCACCAAGTCCCAGCATATAGGCTATATAGATACTGACAGCATTGTTTAAGGATTGTAAAGGAATGGAAGGATTTAACTTTTCCCCCATGGCACTTTCCGCATGCTCTATTTGATAAATAGTCGCTTCTGCGCCGTTACTACCCGTACCAAAAATGCAGCTACTGTCTATATCAGGATCAGAACTATTTGTATTGATGGGTAATCCTGCATCTTCCCAAGCCTCGACTGCCGCCATACACCCATAAATAATTCCAGAACTTATAACTTCCTCCATCTGGAAACGCGCAAGAAATTCCCTTATTGCTGCTCCTTTGAGAGGTGGTACGCCCGCCACTTGGCAACGATATCCAAGTTGTTCCAGCTCCGGTTGAAAAGCTATTCCGGATTTCCCCTTTCGCAAGGCAGCCATAAATTGCTTTTTGCCAACGCCGTTAGGACTAACCACACCCATACCCGTAATAACGACTCTATTTGCTTTCTTTTTACCCATCATTCCACTTCTTTAAAATCATTCCTGAACAGACATCCCCAAGAGCCATCGTAGTCTTTAGGGCTTTCTCAATATTAATTCCTTTGACTGCTTTTGTAGGAACTTTATCAGAAGAAACCAATCCGGCAATATCAGGATGCAATGGTGTTCCGTTAATGGATGGGTGGATATAACTATGATACATCTGAAGTACTGTTGCTATTGTCTCCAAACTACCACTGGCGCTTAGGCAGTGACCAATCATCGACTTGGTACTATTGAAATATGGAAAATATTTACCTGTCAAACCCAGTAATTTTGTCAAGTAATGCACTTCTCTATTATCACAGTAGTTCTGAAAAGTCGAATTTACATATGTAATCTCAGAAGGATCAGTTTTAGCCTCTTTGAACCCTATATGCAATGCTTTAAAAAAAACATCAATATTGGATCGTTCAATTCCTCCATATTTACCCAAGGCTCCTCCACAAGAAATATTCGCAGATAATATCTCTGCATATATTCTTGCCTTTCTTCTTTTGGCACTGGCCAAAGATTCCAATACCAAAGCTCCACTTCCGGAGCCTATGACAACGCCTTTATTTTTCATACTAATGGGCGTAAATGCCTTTTCAGGACTCTTGCTGTATTTTCCCTTTTCTTGCAATAAGAGATACGCTTTTGTATCGGGAATAATGGTTGAATCGTAGGCCTGGAAAACATATGGACTACTGGATTCTGTTCCTCCAGCAATCATCCTTTTCGCTTGACCACTTTGAATACGATAAAAACATTCAGCAATGGATTCCGAACCCGTATTACCTTCACTTGAGTTAGTGGTTACCTGATTTCCCAATCCCAAAATCCCACCAAGATAGGCGCTTATACCACTATTCATAGCCTGCTGAGCTATTCGCCCACCGATTTTTCTTACATTACCTTCCCTTGCCAAAGCCACATTATAGGCAAATGCATCAACACCAGAAACGCTAGTCCCGAAAATACAACCAGAATCCCAATCAGGAAACGAATCTTTCCTATGTGACAAAGGTAGACCAGCATCAAGCCAGGCTTCTACTCCCGCCATCAATCCGTAAAGAATACCCGGACTACGTAATTTGACGATATTATATTGTTTGGCGAAAGCATCTCCTTCTTCCTTGGTTACGGGCGGTATTCCTCCTACTTGGCAACCTAGATTCCAGTCCGCCAATACTTGTTGAAAGGCAATGCCCGATTTGCCTTCCATCAACGCTTTGTTGAATGAAGACAAGCCAACTCCATTCGGCGCGACAACACCCATTCCAGTAATTACAACCCTATTCCCCATCTGCCGTTTTTTCAAGATGAACCATTCCAGCCAATACTCCTTTGCAAACCAAAGCCCCGTCGAGTGTTGTAATTTTAATATTACACTTGAGTTTATTAAGTTTGAAAAAAACTTTCTCTGACCTTACAACAATAGTTTCTCCTGGCTCTATTACTTTTTTGAATTTCATTTCGGCATCCACTAAATAGAACCGAATTGTATTGTGCTCTCCAATAGCAATACCTGGAAGCTTTTTTATTTCAGGCGATACGAATTCTTCTCCAAGATCTGTAATGGATTCATATTGATTGCCTAAAATGTACATACCAAAAGCGACCAAACCAATCTGGGCTCCTGCCTCTTGCAATATTGCTCCAGGCGTCACCGGTACACCTGCAAAATGTCCTTTGAAAAAAAACTCTTCTTTTTTGAATGTGTATGATCCAACTATATGATCCTGATCAATCTCTATGATATCATCAATAAATCGATAAGGATCATGAATTGGAAAATAGGAAAGTATATGTGAGATAGTAATTAAGGGTAAATTTTCATTCATGTTTAAAGTTAAGTGATTCATGATTAGATCAAACGCTGTACGCAAAATAACAACTTTTGATAAAAACCATCAACAAAACAAATTCTCAGATTTTCCCAATGATATTGAATTTCATCATTATTAAAACATCAATTTTGAAATATTTCATAAAAAAAAGAGTATTGAATCTTAAAAAAATATATTTTTGTATGGATTTAGTCTCAGAAAACCTAATTGGACACCTAAAAAGCCAAACATATTTAGCCTAATTGAACGCCAATTGTTTTTCTTGAATTAAAGCATCAATCTGTTTTTAATCTATCTATTAAACCCAATCTTTCAAGCTATGAAAAGATTTTTACACACCACTTGTCATATTTTTGGCATCTTGATGGTATTCATATGTTTTAGCAACGATGCGCATGCTGCATCAGTAAAAATTAATGATCCAGTTGTAAATGTAACCGATATCAAATATAGATGGCGACAAGATGTTAATGACCTTGGTATTGGGGCTCCAGAGGAATGGTATTCAACTAATATACAATCAGCAAATTCGGGCGCTACACCTGCGACACTATCTCCTATCAGCAAGGGGGTAATTTATCGTATTCGACTAGGAGGTAACTTTAAGGTTACTGTCACGGCTACCATTAATGGCAATACAGAAACCTGCTATATCAGTTCATGGGCACCAGAATCAAGTATTACTTACACAGCTTATTATGCACCGATAGATGCAAGAAATACAACTCTTTATCCTGAAACTAGTCCAGTTTGGAAAAAGATTCCCACATCTGCTACTGAGGCGACATCTGGTCTAGCACCTTTCTACATGCAAGAATCGAATTATCTATATAATGGACAATATTGGCCTGCTGATGAAAGTCAAAATATGTTGGTATTACCTAAAACAAAAACTTCAAGTACCTTTTCTCCAGCCCCAGTAAGGCCAGATAATCCATATTTCTACATGGGTGGGGCATATTACATTGACAACCCTGGCACTGTGGGACAAATAGGCTATACCTATGGATCACAAGTTGCGACAGATAGAAATAATTATCCTGATGGAAATGGAGGGTTTACCAGTTCAAGTGCCCAGAAGTATCTTAACCTTGGTGCTGAGATAGAATCCAGCATTGTATTCACTAATCTCGTTGCCCCTCTAACCACATATACAATTTTACTAGTTGCCAATGTTCCATTTAGTGGTAACGGGTATACGGATTCTTACGGAAGCGGGCAGTCGCGAAGTTTAAGTGGGACTGCTAAAATAACTATGAGAGGTGCATTTGTAACGCCATCATCAGTACTTCCTATAGAGTTGACATCTTTTAACGTGGCCAATCAAGGGGGTATACCTAAGCTAGAATGGAATACAGCAACAGAGATTAACAACAAAGGTTTCCATATCCAAAGAAGTAGCGATGGTAAAAATTTCAACAATATAGATTTTGTAGCAAGTAAGGGTAAAAATGGTAACAGTAGTACGCCACTTAGTTATTCTTATTCAGATCTTACTGCTGGCAAAACAGGCATTTGGTACTACCGGTTACTTCAAGAGGATCTTGATGGCAAGACTGATAAAACAGGGGTTGTACACATTGACCTTAACGCAAGTACAACAAATATCACAGTAGGACCTAATCCAGTTGCATCCAACTTAATAATAAAAAATGCTGCAGTTGGTTCCAGCTATGTTGTTTACAGTGTCGCTGGTCAGACTATGTTGACTGGAACGGTCAATAGTAATACTAGTTTCTCAGTAAATGTAAACGCATTACCTTCTGGTATGTATGTCATAAAAATTACCGGAAAAGCTGGTACGCAGACGAAGAAGTTCATGCGTCAATAGCAACAATTTGTACCATAAGTTTGGTTAACATAAAAAACTCCCAATCCTTGGGAGTTTTTTATTGGTATTGGAATTTTTAAATAATTGATATGTCTACGGTCAAAAAATCTACTTCTAGCAAGAAATACAACATAAGGATGAACTGGTTGGCTGCATTAGCAGCCATACCCATATCACTCGGCATTCAGATGGTGGACACCCCCTTTAACTGGTTGTTGTTGGTTCCCATATTTTATATCTGTTTGGATGCTAGCAGAAAGCAGATCTTGATACGAGCTAGTATATTCGGCACTACGGCATCAGTAATCAATTTCTTTTGGTTGATGGATGCCATATCGCGTTATTCTCAAACTGGTTACCTAGCCGGCATCTTAATGATACTCGCTTTTGCTCTTTTCTTTAGTGTGTATGCAAGTCTCATTGGTTTGGTTTATTATTATCTTATACCGAAAAATAGGAATTACAAAAGCTATTGGTTTTTTGCCTGCCTTGCTGGGGGAAGCCTGGGAGTTCTTTTAGATTGGAGTATGGAACATTTTGGAAGTGGGTTTGCCATGTGTCTATACCTCAACTATATACCTGCCGCCACCAATCTATATGCTATACAACCTGCATCTCTTGGCGGTCCATTTGTCATCACCTTTTTTGGGGCAATGCTCAATTATCTTATTGCGGAATTTATTAAATCCAGACAATGGAAAATGCTAATGATTCCTTTTGGAGGTTTGATTCTATACCTAGGCTGGGGAGCCATTATCCTTCATTCATACCAGCAAAAGGAACCCAAGTACCAACAGAAAACAATAAAAGCCACAGTCCTATCGGAAAATATGTTACCCGAGGAAAGTTGGAATGAATCGAATGGTAACCAAATTGCTCGAGACTATTTTCAACTAGAGCAGATTGCTATAAAAAGCAACTCTCAATTGGCGTTGTGGAGCGAGTCTGCAGTTCCGTGGAGTTTTAGGACCGATGATGACTTCCTTAAAGCGATTGATAGTCTATCTGCACCCGCTGGTGTTACGCATCTGATTGGTATCAATACAGAAGTAGGTAAAAATGCTTTTTACAACTCCATTTATTGTGTTAATCCTGGCATGAAAATCAGTGGAAGATATGACAAAAGAATTGCACTATATCTAGCAGAAAAACCTCTTTGGGGGCTATCTCTTCCATTCTTAACATTTGGCAAACAGGAATATAAAGAGGGAACAAGCAATGCTCCTTTGAGAACTCCTTATGGTTATGCAGGAATGGTTTTATGTAATGAATCAGTTTTAACTCAACCCGCATGGTCATCAGTAAGGGAGGGAGCCAATTTTCTCGTAAATCCAGGAAATGATGGGTGGTTTGCCCAGACATATGTTTCCAGATTGCATTTTTATTATGCAAGGATGCGTGCCGTGGAAACAAGAAAAGATATAGTCATTAATAACAACAATGGATTCTCTGGTTTAATAAAATCAACTGGAGAAATTGCCATGAAAGAAAACAATGAGGGACCAAAGGCCTTTGTTGTCGATATAACTCCTAATACTTATCAACCATTGGCTCTTAAAGTATCTAACTTCTTCGTCATAAGCGCTTTAGTGTGCTTTATAGCCGTTTCTCTATTTAATATTTTGGTTATCAAGAAAAGACAATAACTCCCATCATTTTTCAGAAATGCAAAAAGATAGTGACCAATGTTTAACTTTGATTTTCACAAGTATCGGAAAAAATGAAGATCGTATTAGCACAGCAGAACTACCATATTGGCAATTTTGAAAAAAATACAGCCAAAATCATTGACGCAATAGAGGAAGCCAAAAAGCAAAACGCAGACTTGGTCGTATTTAGCGAATTGTCCATCTGTGGATATCCTCCCAGGGATTTTTTGGAATTTGAGGATTTTGTCAACCGAAGCTATGAGAGCTTGGATGAGATACGCGCACATGCGGATACTATTGGCGTATTGGTTGGCGGGCCATCTAAAAACCCGAAAATCGAAGGTAAGGACCTATACAATACCGCATTTTTCCTTTATGAAAAAGAAGTGAAAGCTGAAATACACAAAACCCTACTTCCGACCTACGATGTATTTGACGAGGATCGTTATTTCGAACCAGCATCGGAATGGAATGTTGTAGAATTCAAAGGACTCAATCTTGCGGT
>QFOI01000354.1 GCA_003241175.1 Pseudopedobacter saltans | reverse complement strand
ATTGACTAGCTTGAAAGCTGATTTTGAAAGACTTTTTCCAAATGAAAAAGAAAACAATGATTGGCAGAAAATAGCTGCTTTTTTTGCCTTAACCAACAATTTTACGATCATTACAGGAGGACCTGGAACAGGCAAAACGACCACTGTTTCCAAAATATTGGAGCTGTGTTTACTATTGAATCCAAATGCTACTCTTGCACTAGCTGCACCAACGGGTAAGGCGGCTGCAAGGATGGCGGAAAGTTTGCGTAATGTAGCATCTGGACTCAGTGAAACTACCAAACAAAGGTTTTCGGAGTTGAAACCGTCCACCATTCACCGTCTGCTGGGAACTATAAAAGATTCCATTTATTTCAGGCATAATGCATCGAACCCATTACCCTACGACATCATAGTGATAGACGAATGTTCGATGATCGATATTGCCTTGTTTTCCAAATTGTTGAACGCTGTTACCCAAAATACAAAATTGATATTGTTAGGAGACAAAGATCAGTTGTCTTCCGTAGAAGTCGGAAGTTTGTTTGGTGATTTGTGCAAAACTGTCAATAGTTTAGATCAGTTTTCAGAAGAAAAAATAGCATTGGTGAGGCTCTTTTTTCCTGAGCAAAAATTAGTGGCGTCTAAGGAAAATGCATTCCTTCAAGACAATATTATAGAGTTGACAGAGAGTCGTCGTTTTGATAGTCAAAAAGGGATTGGCAGATTTGCCAATGCTGTTATTCATCATATACCTGAGACTTTAGATGCGATGATGGAGACGCAGGCAGATAGTGAAATTTCATTTGACTTTTTGCGTTCCGAACAAGTGTGGAAAGATTTTGCAAAAAAATACAGAGCCTATATTGATGAACAAGATATTTTGAAAGCGTTGATGCTGTTGGATGATCAGAGGATACTTTGTGTAGTCCGTGAAGGTGATCAAGGGACTAGAAAGTTTAATCAAAAAATAGAAGACTATTTGAGTGCTAGCGGAATCCTAACTATAAACGATTCCTTCTACGAAAACCGCCCAATAATGGTGATGGAAAATAATTACGAACTAGGCTTGTTCAATGGAGATATTGGTATTTTAAGACGAGATGGAGACGTAATGAAAGCGTGGTTCATGGATAGTGAAAACATAGAAACTGGTTTGAAATCCGTATTGCCTGGTTTGATATCCAGAATAGAGACTGTTTTTGCTATGACTATACACAAAAGCCAAGGGTCGGAGTTTAGTCATGTCATGATAGTTTTACCTGATAGTCATCAATCGACTCAGATAATGACTAGAGAGATTTTGTACACGGCTATTACTAGAGCGAAAGAATCCGTATTGATTTCCGCATCTGCCACGACTATAAGAGAGACTTCGGAAAGACAAGTGAAACGCAATTCTGGTGTGGCCGTAAGACTCTAATGTAATCTCGAAGCTCTAAACTCAACAGGCGTTATTTTCATATAGCGCTTAAAGAAACGATTGAAATAAGAAGGATCGTTGAATCCAAGATTATAACTGATTTCTTTTACGGTCATGGAAGACGACGACAACAGTATTTTGCTTTCTGTCAATAACCTTTCCGAAATGATTTCATGTATGGATTGGCCTGTATTAGCTTTGACAATATCATTGAGTCTTCTCGGTAATACATTGAGTTGGTCTGCGTAAAAAGCTACATGCTGCATCCCTCTGAAATGATCTTCAACCAACAGTTTTAACCTTCTGATCAAATCCCTTTCTTCATTTCCTTCAGGTTGTTTTTTTTGTGCATGGAAAAGTTTGTTTGCCGTGAGTAACAATATTGAGATTAAATGTGATCCAATGTTTTCGTCCATCTTGTCTTTTTTCAACTCGTTTTGTATAAGTTGGAAAATTGAACGGAAAATGTCTTTAGCTTTTGCGGATAAGTCAACAAATGGTCTTTCGCCAGTTAGATCCATCATTCCAAAATATTCTTCTAGCGGATGATATTTTAAAAACATTTTGTAAATAACCTCATTGAAAAGCAACAACCAACCATCCCTGTAAAAATCAAGCATGGAGTGGACTTGACCCGGATGTAGGAAAAATACACGATCGGTCAGCATCTCGTATTCATT
This sequence comes from Pseudopedobacter saltans, assembly GCA_003241175.1. Lineage (GTDB taxonomy): Bacteria > Bacteroidota > Bacteroidia > Chitinophagales > Chitinophagaceae > Rhizosphaericola. The sequence goes on along the minus strand of QFOI01000354.1, from coordinate 1,958 downwards.
GCCATCAATCAATTGGCTGCCATGGCCTTGCGTGATCCACATAAGCGTGTAATGGTCGTGCCTATGTGGCGTTTTGGACAATACATGTTCGTATTTGTCCATGCTTATGAGCTCTATGGAATGATTGTTTAATAGGAGTTGTTTGGGTATTGAACGTTGTTTGATACTATAAAATTTTACTGTTTACAATGCTACCTTTTATGCTGGTAAAGCCAAGGTATTAATTCTTTTTCCTGGAATGCATTGAGCCAACTATCATGACCAACTCCAGGGTATTCCGTGTATTTTACTTCTTTCTTCTCTCTTTGCAACATGGAAGAGACTTGTCGACCATACTCAACAGGGACGATTGGGTCATTAGCACCATGGAAAATCCAGATAGGAGTCTTTCCAAGTTTTTGCTTTAGCGTAATGACATTGGTGCCTCCGCATATTACAAATGCTGCTGCAAAAGGTATTGGTTTGCGTATGAGCAATTCGTAAGTTCCCATGCCTCCCATTGATAGGCCGCCAATATAGACCATGTTTTTGTCAATAAACTTTTCGGATTGCCATTTTTTTGTCAAAGAAACCAATAGCCTCATGGCTGGAGTAGGCGTGCTTTCTGGATAGAAGATTATTTCTCGTTTCGATCCGAAATAATTTCCTGGTGTAGATTTGATCTTGGCCCAGAAGCTACTGTCGGGACATTGGGGTGCAATGATAACGGAGGGATGCTGACTTTCTATACTTTCCATGAACGGCATCACATACTTCAACTGACTAGTGTTGTCTTTTCCTCTTTCGCCAGAACCGTGAAGGAAAAAGAAAAGAGGATATTGTTTGCTCGGATCAAATCCTTTTGGGTACAATATACGGTAGCGTAACGTATCGCTACCTTCAATAATGGAATCCGATTGGAACTGGTCGATCGCATTCTGACTCAGTGCATGTAGACAAATGAATGCTGAAATTATTGTGACTAACGACTTTTTCATAAGGAAATATTTTTTGAAAATGACTTGCCAAATGTCCGAAATTATTTTTTAGCATTCGTCATGTGTATGTTTGTTATTGACATCCTTATTCGAGTTATCTTTGGTCGGTTATGCATGCATTAAATTTAAAAGGAAAATGGGTGTTGGTGACAGGGGCCTCTTCTGGTTTGGGAAGAGAAATGGCGACACAATTGGCAAAAAACCACAATGCCAACTTAATTATCGTCGCCCGACGAATGGCACAGTTAGAGGTTCTTAAAAGTGAACTCGAATCTCAACACCAGATTGAGGTAAAAGTATTAGCCGCTGATCTGTCCAAAAAAGACGAAGTGCTGCATGTATATGATGTTGCAACAAAACAAGTGGGATTGTCTGCCGTTATACTAAGCGCTGGCGTTACGTATTTCGGAAAAGATATTCTTATTTCCGATGATAATATTGATAGCCTTATCCAAACCAATATAGCCGCTATGGCAATATTGATGCAACGGTTTACCAAATATTTTGAAGGAAATAGTGATGATTGTGGACTATTGGTTGTGTCAAGTATGGCAGCAATCTCGCCAGCTCCATATCAGGCATTGTATTCGGGGACAAAAGCGTTTATATACGGTTATGCCCAGGCTTTGTCGGCGGAGTTGGAAAACAAGAAATTTTCCATTTCCATTTTTGCACCGGGTGGCATCCAGACCGAAATGACTTCCAATGGAAGTTTTGATGGTTTGGAAAAATGGTTGATGCCAGTTTCTACAGTTGCTAAAGCTGCGCTCAATGGATTTGTCAATAGAAAACTAATTATTGTCCCTGGTTTTTCCAATAAGTTTGGTGCCAATTTTTTCAAATTCCTTCCCAAAAAATTCTTGCTGGGTAAACTTGGTAGTGTTTATAGGAAAGCACTTGAAAACAAAGGGAAAAAGGGTTAAATGTCAGAGTATTGTCAAAAAAAATAAAATTTTTTGAGCAAACAGGCGTTCGTTTCAC
>QFOI01000019.1 GCA_003241175.1 Pseudopedobacter saltans | reverse complement strand
GATAAAGCAATTGAGCCGTAAACGTTGCTTGATAGTTCTTTCTATAATCGACCCAATCTCTTGGGAAATCCTCTATAGGATCAGTTAGGAAATAAATTTTTCTACCGGTTGGTGCTGTCATTGACGCCATACTGCCATACTCTATATAGGCGTTTTCGAATACGCGTTCTTTTCTCACACCATTGTAAAAACTTGGTTCACGCGCTGTTCCTGTCCATACCTGTGCAATATAACCATCCACACTCTTGAGTGATGCTAAACTTGCTTCCGGGCTTACTATCTGCCATTGGGAATAATTGAGCAAAGAATGGGTTGGAACAAAACATTTAATATCCATCCCTTTTGTTTTTCCATATTCCTTTGCGAAAGAAAAAACATCATTCAGCGCATGATAATATAAATGATATTTTAGTTTGTTAGACAAATAGGTGTTTTCTGGCGATGCGTCTTGGGGCTTCCACTCAGAACCATAGTATTTTTTCCATTCTCTTTTGAATGATTCACTATACCCAGCCCTTGCCCAAAACTCAGGTTCCTCCAAATAAATAACACTGATACCCGCATCGATTACGCGCTTTATGTGCTTTTCTTTTATGTATTTCAGATAATTGTCCGTGGGTACTATGTAAGGGACAAGATGTCCGTGCCAAATAGTATCTCCGTTCATCTGAACTTGGCCTTCGTCAAAATGTGTTTTTCCATCCCATTTTCCAGTAAAATAATCTTGGTATTCGCCCCAAGCGATTCCTGTCATAAATTGAACAGTATAGCCTTTTTCTCTCCATGATTTTACACGCTCTTCAAATGATATTTTGGCTTTGTTCTTATCGGAAGGATTTCCGCCCACTCCGTAAACCATTGCAATATCTGCCCTAACATCAGTAGTTGGTTTCCATTGACCTGAAGTTTGGAAGCTTGTTTTCTCTTTACCATTTGTTTTTTGGCTCAAAACCTTATCGGTATTAGCTGATAACAATAAAATCAAGAGCGCAGCTATTGGATATTTCATTGGGATTTATTTGAATTAAGGAATGGAAACTTTTACCGGACTTGTATAGTTATATTGTTTAAGTCCATAGTCTATTCTGGCTCCAACTCTCACATAATAGTCTCTTTTTCCGGCCATTGCTCCACCTTTGGTTTTCTTTAAATAAAAGCGCGGATCCTCAATTTAGTTTTAATATACCATCCGCCTATTTTAGCCAGTAAAAGTTCAGTTCAAGCTTTGCAATCGACAATTTGCTAAATCGTTTCTTCAACAAGATTACGACCTTAATTTTAAATCAACAAATAAAAAACAAACATTTGTTTTTTTAATGAGAAATATTTTTTTAGAAATAAGCAGTTTGAATTAATTATAGTATGTGGTAGTTTTTAAATATGATTTATAAACATATCTTTAGAAACTAAACTGTACGCGTAATGTGGCAATACCTTCTTTTCTTACATTTTCGTAACCGGGAATGGCTGTTTTTTCGTTGGTGGGTTTTTCATACCAAAGGAGTACTTTCATGTAATCATTGAAATAGTGCAAGAGTCCAGCACCCCAAGTGTTGTAACGAACGTCGGCACTTGTAAAACCTCTTGTGGGATCTACTTGCAGACCTTTTACTTTCTTATTGGGGTCGTACCAATCATATTTCAAAATCAATTGATTGTCCCAACTTCCAAGATTTTGCAAAAAGTAAAAATAGGCTCCATTGAAACGGCGCGTCGTTAATGGAGTTGGGTTGTTTGTCGCATCTACTGGAAGAGATCCAGGCGTCATTGAGGAATTCAGAGTTGCCGTCTGTTGTCCAAAAGCGTATTCTGCACGTAACTCCGTCTGGCCTTTTTTGCCATTTGGAAAAACAATCTGAAAATCTACGTCACCGTATTGGCGTGCAGCATTTTTCCCCATATTGGATGTAGAGGAGTCGCCTCTCATCACAAAAAAATCACCTTGGCGTTGTGTCGTAAATAAAGTAGCATTTTGACTGGTAATACCACCGAAATAACCACTGATACCACCTGATACTCTGATATTGGATTTACCTAGTTTTTGTTTTTTACTACTAACACGGATAACAACGTCTTTGTGGTTGTCATATTCCATTTGACCGGTCAGTCCCTGACCATTGTAGATGCCAAGATCTACAGCTAGCCATTTCATTTTAGACTTTGGTTTTCGGGAGTTTAGGCTGAACATTACCCCAAGGTCACGCTCCGTATTCATCAAGGTCTGTGACATACGTCCACGCTCAGGAGCTTCTCTGTAAAAGGACGAATACAAAACCTCATGCCCGAAAGGCCGAGCCATCATACCGACCGAAAAATGGAACATTTCATATTTATTCTCATAGTATCGGCCCCAAAAGTCTCGGATATTGACTCCTTTTTCAGTACCGTCGAATTGGAAAAGGAAATAGACCGAAGGCTTGCCTTCTGGTGTATAGTGCGAAAAATCCATACGGAAACGACCTCTTCTTAATCGGAATCGATTGCTGGAATATTTTCCCCATTCCCCTCCTTGAAAACTGTTGCTGTTTCCCTTGCTTTGAGAAACTTGAAATTGAGGTTGCAGATAACCACTGAAACCTACATGGCTAAATTTGTTATACAAGGCCAACATATTACGTCCCATGGCTGTGGAAGTATCAATCATGTCTGTCAACAAACCATTATTGGTCCGAGACATATTGGGGAGCTCTGTTTTTAGTTGGGCGAATATTCCCGTAAAACTAGAAATGAAAATCAAAAAGAAAAGGACGAATCCTTGTTGTTTCACAAGCTTTGGCATTTGGCAAAAATAATAGCCGTTTGGTAGTTGAAATTTATCAAAAAATGAAAATACAAAAATTAATAATTTGATAATATTGATTTTTCATTTGCGCTCAAATCAAGCCCCATTCCACACATTTTTTAATCAATTCTGAACTGTTTTTAGTCTGCGTTTTGCGTAAAATATTTTTTCGATGGGTTCGTATAGTGTGGTTGGAAATGGTAAATATTCTAGCTATTTCTTCACTTGTATGTCCACTGGCAATATGTTTAAGAATCTCTCTTTCACGGTTCGTAAGGCTTTCCGGTAGTGCATCTTTCAATAAATTGTTTTTATAACTCATCTGATGGAAATCGTTACGATCTCCAATGCCGGACACCAATACGGTATAGCTATTGACAGGTGTCAAGTGCTGAATGTTGGTGTGTATATTGATGGCCTGTAACAATAGACCTTCATCACTTATCAGAGTGTGGATGGCCTGGTGATGGAACATTTCGTAACCTTTGCTTGTTCGCATACGGAAACAGTAGCTACTCTTAAGATTTTGAATGGATCCCATTCCGATTTCTATGAATTTTTCGATAGTCATCCGCTCTGCAGCCATCACAAATGGAATATCATCAGGGTGAATGAGTTCAATAATCTCTTTGAGGTATTGTGGAGGTGCTTGTAGACCATGCATTTCCAAGATGTTGCTGCTGCAATTGGAAATCGTACCGCCCTTGATGTCGATTAAATAGTGATAAAATCTACCAACAGACATCATGTCCGCAATAATCTTTTCAATTTGAGTTGTGTTTACGGTAACCTGTAAATCATTATTGAAAAGAAAAGAGTAGTCTCCCCATACTTTTTTTAGTAAATGATCTTCCATGTTTCCGAGCAATAGAGTTTTTACGAAATTAACGAACAATAGCTAAAAATACCTCAAAAGAGGTATTGTTTTTGTCTCTATGATGCAGCATTGTGAATTACTTGCATAAGTAGTTCATAAACCTAACTTCGAAAATTGAAAAGCTAAAATCCAAACAAAGCAAGATTTAACCAGGGATATTGTATCTTAAAATCTACAGAGCGCACATAATCCAATATGGGTTTCCAAGATTCTTCTGTACCACTGTAGCCAAAGGAAGCGGCTTTGGTATAGCTAAATACTCTATTGAAAAATGGTATTTTTTCGACAGATTTATATGTTTCGGGATAGTTGATGGCATCCATCAAGAAATCGAATCGATGTATAGTTTCCTTATGCGGACGGATTTGATATCCTTCACTATGAGTAGATTCTAGTTGCCAGGTTTTACCATTGAAGAAATATTGAACTTCTGATTGATGAAAAAAATCAGAGCCTTTATTTTGTTTCGCCATTTCTCTCCTGCTTCCCCAATTGTAGTACATGTTTATCTTCACTACGGCATAAGTAGCGCTATCAATTAGAATGATTCCTTCACGGCCTGACTTAGTAGAGTCGATTGTAGTAAATCTTACTGGATAAACCGAATGACCTTTCCATATTTTTTTTGAAAGTAGTTTATAAGAGTAATTTTTCCATTTAGTGGTATCCAGAAAGTCAACGCTGTTAAGCACAGCATCGGATTTGGCAAACAATTCAAATGTGCCACCTATTGGTTGCCAACTCAAAGCATCATCGTTCTCTTTCATCTCAATAGGAAAATCCTTTAGCATTTGTTTGCTCTGTAATATTTGCGTTTGGAAGTCTGGTTTCTTTTTTGTGTACCCCGCATTATAAAATTTTAATTGTGCAATGTTGTTCAGGATGTAACTATTCTCATCTATATGTAATTGGGTAAATTGTACGGCTGACTGGTTAAAGGGTTCTATAGAGTAGTTTTTGGAAAGATTTTCAAATGCTCTTCTAATGATATCTTTTCCACCAAATGTAACACTCACATTGTCCGAATAAGTGCTTTTTAAAGGGAGTAAAGTGAGATAGAGAAAGGAAGAATCATTAACCTTGGATAAATGGAATTTCTGAAAACCAGGAGCATCAACATCTATTCCATTGGCAACGAGATTATCCGAATAAATTTGGATAGAAAAAACACCAAGTTTGTTAGAAAATGTTTCTGTTGTACCAATTTTGATACTGGCGTTCACAATAGGATCTAAGCGGTCAGCGTCCACCAATTTTCCTTTTATTATGATATTTTGAGCATTCCCGTTCCTTACCAAAAGGAGTAGGAATACAAATATGAAAAAGCTTTTCATAGTCTTGATTATAGACTAAAGTTAACTAATTCATTCTGAAGGTCACAACATATGGATTCGGAAAATAAAGATTTCTCACATTTTACCCTATTGGTAAGTTAGAAACCAAATAAAGAAAGATTTATCCAAGGGAATTCCTTACGAAATGAGTCTGTATGTATAAAATCCAATATTGGTTTCCATGATTCATCCGTTCCAGGAGTGTTAAAAGAAGACAGCTTTGCAGAATGTATTACTCTCTTAAAAAATGGTATTTTTTCAACAGAAGGATAAGTTTTTGGATAATTGATGATATCTTCAATAAAATCAAACTGGTGGTTCTTCTTTTTAAAACTTCTAATTTGATAACCTTCTAAATGTACGGATTCCAATTTCCAATATTTACCATCATAATAATATTGAATAGAGTTTTGGTCAAAGAAATCTGTTCCTTTGTTACGCTTTGCCATTTCTTGTCGCATTTCCCAATTGGAATGCATATTGACATGAATTACTGCATAAGTAGCACTATCAATCATTACAACACCTTCTATTCCCGCTTTTGCACTATCAATTGTATTAAAACGAATTGGATACACACTTCTATTTTTCCATTTTGTTTTTGACATTAATTTGTATGCATAATTGTTCCAGTGAGATGTGTCCAGAAAAGAATAATTATTGAATACAACATCTGATTTTGGAAATAGCTCATAGGCTCCAATCAAATACCAATTCATATTTTCTTTACTTTCCTTCACCTCTATAGGAAAATCTTTCAATAATTGTTTATTCTGCAAAAGCTGTATTTGGAAACTATTTTTCTTTTTATCCAAACCGGAATTGTAGAGTTTTAGCTCTGCAAGATCATTCAAAGAATAAACCGTGTCGTCAATATGTGTCTGGGTAAATTGGATCACAGTTTGGTTAAATGCGTGTGTTTCATAGTTTTTGGAGATATTCTCGTAAACTCTTCGAATAATATCTTTTCCTCCGAAAGTAACACTTACGTTATCCGAATAGCTTTTAACTAAAGGAGAAAGTGTCAAATAGAGAAAGGAAGAGTCGTTGATATCTGTAAGATGTAATTTTTGAAAACCACTCGCACTGATATTGATACCATTGGTATGTAGTTGATTAGATAAGACTATAATTGAAAAAAGGCCTAGTTTGTCTGAGATAGCTTGATTATCTCCAATTTGTATAGTAGCATTAGAAATAGGAAAAAGCTGTTCTTCATCAACTATTTTCCCTTTCAGAAATAATGTATCCTGCGCGTTACCTAATCTTGTTAAAAACAAAAAAATTAACAACAATGCATTTTTCATAGTCCTATTTGTGAACCAAAATTAATTCATTCTGAAGGTCAAGGCACAGAAATCGTTCACACTCAACTGTTCTGCTCTTTTGTCAAAAATAGGATCAGCCAATTGTTCTGCAGAAAATAGAGATTTCACTGCATTGCGCATCGTTTTGCGACGTTGGTTGAATGCAAGTTTTACTAAGGTGAAAAGCGCTTTTTGGGTTTTCATTTCTGGAACATCCGTTCTTCGCTTCATACGAATCACGCCGCTCATGACTTTGGGTGGTGGATTGAAACTTTCAGGCGGTACGTCGAACAAATATTTTACGTCATAGAAAGCCTGTGTCAATACGCTGGTGATTCCATAAACTTTGCCGCCATGCGATGCAGCAATACGATCCGCTACCTCTTTTTGAAACATACCAATACAAACAGGCACTTGGCTTTTCCATTCCAATACTTTGAAAACAATCTGCGAGGAAATGTTGTAGGGAAAATTACCAACGACTGTAAACTGTTCCTCAAAAGGAACCGCCATATCCAATACACTTTGAAGGATAATTTTGTCCTTTAGTATTGGATAGGTCTTTTGTAAAAATTCCACTTTTTCCGCATCTAGTTCTACTGCTTTGAAATCAATATTCTCAATCTTTAAAAGGTGCTTGGTCAGTGCTCCGCCACCTGGGCCAACTTCCAATAATCTATCAAATGATTGCGACTTCAATGCTTCTACAATTTTCTCACAGACGGTTTCATCTTTGAGAAAATGTTGACCAAGCGATTTTTTAAGTGTATATGGTTGTGACAAAATAAATGAATAGAAATTAAAAGAAACGAATTGACCATTTTGCGCGAAAAACTTCTGCTGGCTGTAAGGAATGTATACCTTCTTTTTGAGTGATGTCGCCGTTAGCTTTCACATTGTCAGCAATGCCGTTCCAAGGCTCTATACAGACGAAATCTGCATCTTTCGCACTCCATATTCCCATGTATGGAAATCCTTCAAATGCCACCGTAAGTCCGTGTTGGCCTTTTTCGCTTTTTAAGGTTATTTCTGTTGACTTCAAATCTTTGAAAACCAGGGCGTCTTTGTAGAAAAGTGATTTTTTTAGAGGAAGTTCGTTTGTTTTTTTCAAAAAAGGAACGGACTCCATCAGCGTTTGACCATTATCATCCAAGGGAAATATATTAGAATCTTCCTGTTTATTGAATAACAAACTGTAATCTTCATAAGACAAATGCTTTTCCAAAGGAACTGCAAATGCCGGGTGCGCCCCTACAGAAAAATACATAGGTTGCGTGTCCGTATTTTTGACAGAGTACTCAATATGTAGATAGTCTTCATCCAAAGTATATTGGATCATAAACTGGAACGAAAACGGATACACTTTTTTTGTTTCCTCCGAATCCGAAATCCCCAACAAAACAGAACCATTTTTAGGCTTATCCAATACTGTAAAAATAGTATTACGCGCAAAGCCATGACGTCCAAGTTGGTAGCTTTTCCCATCAAAGGAATAACTATTGTTTTTTAACCCTCCAACAATCGGAAACAAGACAGGGCTGTGTTTACCCCAAAAAGTAGGATCCCCACTCCACATGTATTCCAATCCATTGGCTTTGATGGATTGCAGTTCGGCTCCTTTTTCAGCAATTGTTATCTGTATTTTGTTGTTTTCTATTTGTATCATTTTTCCCTCCTTCTATTCAGAAATACGTTCATCTACTACGTTACCCAATATACGTTCGCTCATTTTTCTCAAAGGATTGGCTTTGTCCTCCTCGTTTTGTCGTCTACTTCTGACAATGTCAACAGCCAAAAAGATAGCTTCCAATGTGGATTGTCCATCAGCAATTCCTTTTCCTGCTATATCAAATGCCGTTCCATGGTCTGGACTTGTCCTTACAATAGGCAAACCTGCCGTGTAATTGACACCTTCGCCAATAGCCAGCGATTTGAAAGGAATCAAACCTTGATCATGGTACATCGCCAATACCGCATCGAATTGGGCATATTGTCCATGTGCGAAAAAACCATCGGCTGGATAGGGTCCAAATGCTAAGATATTGTTCTGTTTGGCTTCCTTAATGGCAGGCTTGATAAGCGTTTCTTCTTCGTTTCCGATCAAACCATGATCTCCAGCATGTGGATTTAATCCCAAAACAGCAATTTTGGGCTTAGTTATACCAAAATCCTCTTTAAGAGATTGGTTGATAATTTTAAGCTTGCTGACGATTTTTTTTACGGATAATTCTTTAACGATATCTTGTACTGGCACATGTTCCGTTACAACGGCTACACGCATATTTTCAGCACACATCAACATCACAACATCTTCTACTTCAAATGTATCTCGCAGAAAAGGTGTGTGTCCAGTATAGGGAAAGGCTTCGGAATGAATACTATTTTTATTAATGGGAGCCGTTACGATAGCGTCAATGATGCCGGATTTGATTTCGTCTATGGCATTTTGTAAGGATTTCAAGGCATAACTTCCGGCTATGGAGGATTCTTCTCCAGGGTTAATGTTGACATCCTCTTCCCAGATATTGAATATATTGACCTGCTTGTTGCTTAGCTTGTTAAAATCCTTAATGATGTTGAAACTAAAATTACTTTCGTGTATTGTCTTTTTATAAAAATTGACCGATTTGTTATTAGCGAAAATAACGGGCGTACATATATTGAAAATATGATTATCGCTTACGGCTTTAATGACTGTTTCCAAACCAATACCATTTAAATCACCACATGTCAATCCAATAATAGGCTTAAACAATTCTGAACTCATACCAAGTAATTTTTGAGAGGTAAAATTAACTATTAAAAACGGTTTAAAAGGAAAAAGCGCCAACACAAACATTGTGGTTAGCGCTTTTTCGTATCATTTGTTAGAGAGAAAACTAATTAACTACTGTTTGCTGGCCATTGTCCAGTTCATCAGAAACTTTCTGCCATTCTGTTAATGCGGGACATCCTTTAGACGCATTTTTGTCCAAATGGACATAAAATGTTGGGATATGCTTCTGAATCCATTCGTTCATGACTTTTTCCTGTTTGAGTTGCAATGCTCTAGCAGATATTTTGTCATAATCGTCTTTTAGATTTTCACGGTGCGGTTCGCTTTTGGAACGCAAATAGATTAAACGAACAGAAGAATTCTGACCACGGTTGTTATTTGGATCCTGAAATACTTGTGGTGTACTGATATCTCCAGGCTGCATATTCTTGATAGACGTCAACAATGTAGGGTCTTGGATCTGATCGTATGTTACACTAGTAGAACCTTCTTGGTTAACATAGTTTCCTCCAGTATATTTCAACTGATCATCCTCATTGTACACACTAACCGCACCACTAAAAGTGATTTTTTTGTCTAAAATATACTTCCTTACTGTTTCCATACTGTCTACAGTAATTTTGATATCTGCATCACTAATCGGCGGAATCAATAATAAGTGCCTCACCGTTGCATCATCTCCCACACGCGTTACCATCTGTATAAGGTGGTATCCAAATGCACTTTTAACAGGAGGGGAGATTTGCCCATCTTTTAAACGAAAAGCAGCAGACGTAAAGGCGGGATCTACCTGCTTGCTAAGACGATTCATGGTGAACATGCCACCTGATTCGCTTGCCCCGGGTTCTTTGGAATACAATTTCACCAAGTCGACAAACTTGCGTTTGCCAGATTCGACTTCTTTTTTGTATCCTAAAAGCTGCTCAATCAACAAGTCTTCGACGTCTTTATTGGCTTTTGGATGCATTACTATTTCGCTAATTTCCAATTGAGATTCATAATAACGTAGACTATCTTTTGGGATTTGATTGTAATAGGCTTCTACTTCTTCAGGCGTTATTTTTACGCTAGAAACAATCTTCTGTTGCATATTTTGAGAAAGCATCTGATCCCTCATGTAAGGTCTATTGTCTTCTCTAAACTGATAGATTGTTTTTCCGGCATTTCTTTCAAATTCTTCTCTTCCTCCAGCCATGCTGACAAAATACCTGATTTGATTATCCAATTTACCATTAATTTCTTCATCCGATACCGGTAAGGAATCTCGTTCCGCTTGAATAACCAATGCTTTGCGCGTAAGCATTGTTTTTAAAAATTGGCATTCTGGATCTGGAGGTAATTGGCTTCCTACAGATGGATCTTCATTACGCTTGTAATCACGGATGGCATTGTCAATATCAGACTGCAGGATAATATTTCCTCCAATCTGAGCCAATATCTTATCTGCCAAAATTTTTTGCTGTTGTGCATGACCTAAGCACACAGACAACAACAGCGAGGACGCTAAAACTAATCTCTTCATAATTACCATCTCAGATAATCAAAATTATGTTATGTAAATATGAAAAAAGCCTTTTTCAAGGCTTTTAACAAAAAATGTTTTAAAAGTTATACGTTGAAGGTTTTGAGTTATAAGTTTTTACTTGATTCAACTTAAAGCTTACTACCTAAAACTTACAACTTCTTATAAAGTTCTCTTCACTTCTTCTTCCATATAGGCTACGATATTGTCCCCTACTTGAATATCAGCGAAGTTCTTGATTGTCAATCCACATTCGTAACCTTGAGCTACTTCTTTGACATCGTCCTTGAAGCGTTTCAAGCTACCAAATTCACCATAGGCGCCTTCGGTTCTTGGATAGACAAGGATACCATCTCGGAATATCTTGATCTTGTTGTCCCTTTTGACTTTACCTTCCAATACATAACAACCTGCAACAGTTGCTTTGTCAAATTTATAGACTTCACGTATTTCGATGGTTGCCACTTCCACTTCTTGGACTTTCGGATCAAGCATACCTTCCATGGCACTCTTGATTTCCTCAATCGCATTGTAAATGATAGAGTAGCTACGTATCTGAACACCTTCATTGTCTGCAAGTTTGGCTGCTTGAGAAGATGCACGGACATTAAATCCAACAATGATCGCATCAGATGCAGTCGCCAACAATACATCACTTTCAGAAATCTGACCAACAGCTTTGAATATGACGTTGACAACAATTTCTTCAGTAGAAAGTTTTTGTAGAGAATCACTCAATGCTTCCACAGATCCATCCACGTCACCTTTAATGATGATATTCAATTCTTTGAATGATCCAAGTGCCAAACGGCGACCGATCTCATCCAAAGTAATATGTTTACGAGTACGAAGGCCTTGCTCACGAAGAATGCGAGCTCTAGTTGTCGCTACTTCTTTTGCTTCGGACTCATCTGCATAAACCTTGAATTTTTCACCAGCTTGAGGTGCACCATTAAGACCAAGAATCTGAACAGGTGTAGAAGGACCCGCAGTATCAATACGTTGGTTACGTTCGTTGAACATAGCTTTTGCACGTCCGTAATGTTGTCCTGATACGATAATGTCTCCTTGATGCAAAGTTCCATTCTGTACTAATATGGTAGCAACGTATCCACGGCCCTTATCCAAAGACGCTTCAACTATACTTCCAGATGCTTCTCTTTTCGGATTAGCACGTAGGTTTAGAATATCAGCTTCCAACAATATTTTTTCCAAAAGAAGATCTACGTTCAGACCTTGTTTGGCAGATATTTCCTGATTTTGGAAAGTACCGCCCCATTCTTCTACAAGAATGTTCATATTGGAAAGCTGTTCGTATATCTTAGTAGGATTTGCTCCTTCTTTATCAATCTTGTTAATAGCGAATATCATCGGAACTCCAGCTGCTTGAGCGTGGCTGATAGCTTCTTTTGTCTGAGGCATCACCGCATCGTCGGCAGCAATTACGATAACTGCAATATCCGTTACTTTGGCTCCACGGGCACGCATAGCGGTAAAAGCTTCGTGACCTGGTGTATCCAATACTGTGATTTTTCTTCCATTTTCCAAAGAAACAACATAAGCCCCGATATGCTGCGTGATACCGCCGGCCTCACCTGCAACCACATTGGCATTACGGATATAGTCCAGCAATGAAGTTTTACCATGGTCAACGTGCCCCATGATGGTAACAATAGGAGAACGAGGAACGAGATCATCTTCATTGTCCTCAACCTCTTCCTCTGTTTCAACTTCATGCTCATCCAAATCAATAAAGGAAACCGTATAGTTGAACTCTCCAGCAACCAATTCGATAACTTCTGCATCCAAACGTTGGTTAATGGAAACCATGATACCCAAGCTCATACATTTGCTAATGATATCTGCAAAACTTACATCCATAAGATTTGCCAATTCACTAACCGTGATGAACTCTGTAACATTCAGAACTCTACTTTCGTTTTGTTCATTAAGTTCCGCTTCCATTTCCTGACGTCTTTCACGTCTGTGTTTGGCCTTGTTATGTTTTCCGGCTTTGTTGTTGTTACCACCAGCAAGTTTGGCTTGCGTTTCACGGATTTTTTCCTGTATTTTCTTTTGGTCTATTTCTTTATCCTCAGGAGTGTTATTTCTGTTGAAACCGCCACCTCTGTTATCACGGAAATTGTTATTTCTATTTCCTCCGTTGTTGTTGCCACCTTGTCCTTGTCTATTGAAAGGAGGACGGTTGCCTTGTTGTTGACCACCTCCGGTTCTATTGTTGGAATTGTTATTCCCTTGACCTTGCTGTCCGCCTTGCCTGTTGAAAGGAGGACGGTTACCTCCCTGTTGGTTTCCGCCTTGTTGCTGATTCCTGTTGGTCGGTTGGTTAACTTCGTTCCCTTTTTTGTCAATAGGAATACGTTTTCTTTTGCGTTTTTCGTCTCTGTTAACCTTCGGACGAGTGTCGTTGTCAACTGGAAGCTCAATTTTGCCAAGAATTTTAGGTCCTTCTAGTTTTTCCGCTTCAATCTTCGTGATCACTGCATCCTGATGTTCTGTATGACTCTGGTCGTTCTCGTTTAAGACAATTGTCTTTTTGGATTCCGTGAACGTGTAAGGTTGCATTGGCGCTTTTGGAGCTGGTTGTATTTTAGGCCTTTCTGGATTGTTCACTGGTTTAGGAACATTTCTATCCTGCTGTTTAGGCTGATTACCGCCTTGTTTTGGTTCAAAAGGTTTTTGGTTACCTTTTTTTGGACGAGTGGAGGAGTCAATGGCAGAAAGGTCAATTTTGTCCAATATTTTTGGACCTTCAATCTTGTCTACTTCGATTTTTACCACAGAAGGAGGCGTCTCTTCTGTAGAAGCTTGGACGGCTTCTGTTTTAGGTTCCTCTTCTTTATTGATAACTGGTTTATCTTCAACTTTGGACTGAACCGTAGATACAGGTTCCTCCTTTTTTTCTTCGGCTATAGGCTGTTGAACGGTTTTTGGCGTTTCAACAATAGGAGCAGGCGTCTCTTCTTGTTTAGGAAGCTCAGCAACTTTTTCCTTTGTTTCAACTTCAACAGGCACTTTTGCTTGTTCTTGAGCCTGAACTTTTGGCTCTGGTTCAACAACCGGCGTTGGAGCTTTTTCGACAATAGGCTCACTTTTCGTTTCTGGAACGACTACTTTAGGTTCTTCTTTAACCTCAGGAACTATAGGAGTTGGTTGAGGTTCGGATACTGGAGTTACAGCAGCTTCGGCTGGAGCTGCAGCAGTTTCCTTTTTCCTTTTTTCACCTTGTACACCTTTAGGTATTTCAATACGATCTGCTTTGTTTTTAGCAACTTTATCGTCTGAAAACTGGTGTTGAAGTGCACGGTACATTGGCTCGTCTAGCTTTACGTTGCCATTCAAGTCATCTTTGTTGAATCCTTTTCCTTCCAAGAACTCAACAAGGGTGTCGCGCCCAATATTAAATTCTTTGGCCGCTGCCAATAACCTTGGTAATTTTAATTCTGACATAAATATATTTAGCCGTAAACAAGTTGATTAAGTCCTCTTAATATGGCTTGCCTTACTCTTTTTCGAATTCTTCTTGCAGGACTCGTCTTACGTCCTGGATTGTTTCTTTTTCTAAATCCGTCCTTTTTTCTAATTCTTCCGCTGAGAGATTCAATACACTGTGTGCTGTATCACAGCCTACACGCTTAAATTCGTCAATAACCCACTGATCTATTTCATCACTGAATTCTTGCAAATCTATATCATATTCTTCTTCTTCTCCCTCTTCTTCTTCACGGAATACGTCAATATCATAACCTGTAAGCTCACATGCCAACTTGATGTTGACACCCTTGCGACCTATTGCTAGTGAAATCTGGTCTGCTTGCAAAAATACGTCAGCGTGTTTGTTTTCGTTATCTAGTTCCATAAAACTGATACGAGATGGCGTCAAAGAACGTTGGATATAGAGCTGTATATTTTCGGTATAGTTGATGATATCAATGTTTTCGTTCTTCAATTCACGCACAATACCGTGAATACGACTACCCTTCATACCTACGCAAGCTCCAACCGGGTCAATACGATCGTCAAAGCTTTCCACTGCTACCTTGGCTCTTTCACCTGGCTCTCTTACTATTTTACGGATAGTGATCAAACCATCATAAATTTCTGGTACTTCGATTTCCAACAATTTTGCAAGAAAGTCAGGGCTTGTACGGCTCAATATGATAACCGGAGTATTGTTTTTAAGATCTACTCTGCGGATCACAGCTCTAATGTTTTCCCCTTTTTTGAAGAAGTCTTGCGGGATCTGTTCTGATTTTGGTAAAATTAGTTCATTGTTTTCTTCATCCATTAACAAGACTTCTTTTTTCCAAACCTGGTAGACTTCTGCAGAAACGATCTCTCCAATACGGTCTTCATATTTCTTCAACAATATGCTTTTTTTCAAATCGCCTATACGACTAGCCAAGGTCTGCTTGGCTGCCAAAATAGCGCGACGACCGAAGTCAAACATATCAACCTCTTCATATAATTCTTCCCCAACTTCAAAGTCAGGCTCTATCTTCACGGCATCTGTGTAAGCAACTTCAGCCAAAGGATCCTCTACTTCACCATCTTCAACGATCATTCTTCGTCTGAAAATTTCCAAGTCACCTTTTTCGGCATTAACGATAACGTCAAAGTTTTCGTCACTGCCATATTTCTTTTTCAAAAGTGTCTTGAACACATCCTCTACTACCTTCATTAGGGTTGACCTATCGATATTTTCGTCGTCCCTGAACTCTTGGAAAGCCTCAATGAGGTTGATACTTGCCATATATAATAAAATTTATAAAATCCTAAAACAAAATAGCAGCTAACTAGAACTGAATCTGTACAACTGCTTTCTTTATTTGATCAAATGGTATTTCTTTTTGTTCTGTCACTGCCTTTTTGCCCTTGCCACTAGTTACTTCCAAAACTATGTTTTGCTCTGTCACTTCTATTAGCTTGCCTAAGATCTCGGCTTCATCAGTTAATGTCACTTCCAGCAATCGACCTTTGTTCTTGACATACTGCCTGTGTAAAACCAATGGGCTGTCAATACCCGGAGAGGATACTTCCAGTGAAAAGTTGTCGGAGGGCAGTATTCCTGTTTCTTCAATTGCGGCAGCCATCTTACGATTAATCTGTATGCACTTTTCAATAGTGATGCCGTTGTCTCCGTCCAAATATACCTTTACATTGTTGGTAGGCTTAATCTTGATGCTCACCAAAAAGTATTGCGTATCATCCTTTATGATGTCATTTACGATTCCAGCCAACTTTTCTACTAATATATCTTCTGCCATAAAACCTATCTAATAAAGAAAAAGGAAAGGGAACGATTGTCGTCCCCTTCTAATTCTCTGAATGCAAAGTTAAACTAATTGTACAATTTATACAAATAAATATCTTTGTAGCTAACAAGGTGATTTCCTAATCGTTCGTATTAGATTATTACAAAAAATAGAATCCAATGTTTAAGTACGTAGCACTTTTTTTCTTTTTATATATTGCTTATCAATTTATTTTCAAATTGGTATTGCCTCTTTTTAGGGCAACATCTGTCATGAGACAACAGGTCAACCAAATGAACACTGCCAGACAACAATATGAAAATCAAGTGAATCAAAAGCACTCAACCGCTTATAACAATACATCTGCTCCTCAACCTGAAAAAAAGAAAGAAAAAGAAGGCGAGTATATAGATTTTGAAGAGCTATAGTACGATGTTAGTTAATTTTTTACCATTAGGCACATCCAAAAAGAAGGTGGCCAAACCGGCTTTTTTAGCGCCTTCAATATTGCCTATGGTGTCATCAACAAACAGCGTTTCCTCCTTTTTTAGTTGCTGTTCTTCCAATATTTTTTTGAAAGATTCGACAGATGGTTTTCTCAAACCTAGATCGTGTGAATAATAAGCATGTTCAAAGAAAGATGGTAAAGATTGCCCTATTTCCTTTATGCACAGTAGTTCGAAAAAGTCTTGGTGGATTTTGTTGGTATTGGAAAACAAGAATGTTCGGTAACTTTTGCTTACTGATTTTAACCAGTCCATTTTCTCTTTTGAAAAATTGCCCAACATTGCGTTCCATGCATCTTTTATCTGCTCATTGGTGATGTCAGTAGAAAATTCCTGTCTGAATGAATCCAAAAATTCATTTGGAGTTATTTTGCCAGTTTCAAACTGTTGAAAAAAAGGACTGGCATGGTGCTGGCTGAATTTTGCAGCATAGTCACTAATGCCATATTTTTCAAATGATTCTTTTGTTTTATTAAAATCAATATCAATGAATACATTGCCTAAATCAAAAATGACGTTTTTAATTGTTCTCATATCGGAACAAATTTATTTAAAAATTCAGGGAAGTAACATGGGGAAATTGCAGAATTAACCATTGGGAATAAAAAAATTCGTTTTGGCATCTACCAACATTAAAAAGAAATATTTTGGCAATAATTCGATTAAGATTTGAAAATATCAAATCCTTTTTCTACTTTTGCCGTCCTCGAATTTTCCGAAAGGTGGATTCAGGGCCTATAGCTCAGCTGGTTAGAGCACCTGACTCATAATCAGGTGGTCCTTGGTTCAAGTCCAAGTGGGCCCACACAATTCTTCGAAGAGCGTCGATTTTACGGCGCTCTTTTTATTTATATTAATTGGTTGTCCCATTGGTTGACCCGAATGACCATTAGGGTGTATATTGGTTTCTTTGTTCATATTAGATTTGTTTTAAGGTCAACCGTCGAAAATTTAAGATTGTAATCTGAAAATTTAAAAATCCTTTACAAGGTGAAAGAGACACAATGAAGCACGCCTCCCAATTTGGCTAATTGATCACAATTGATTCTCAATACTTCAAAGCCTAATGCCTCTAAAATCTCTTGATTTACAGTATTATAATACTGCGTTTCTTTCTTGGTTGGTAGTGAGTATTCTGGTAGGATGATTGTGTTATTTATTCTCAAATAATTTAGATAGTTTCCTCTCGCAGAAGAGAAATCAGCTTTTTTTCCATCAATCCCATAATTCGCCAATTCATCTACTGGTCTGTCCTGCATATTGATAATGCAAATTCCCAACTGCTCTAATCTTTGTTTCAGTTTTTCAATAAATGAAATATCCTCTTTTAGAAATGGGAAATTAGGATAGCTTGCTAGTATAGCTCGATTATTGTCAATAAATGAAAGATAAGCGTCCATATGCCCAATTACATCAAACTTATTTCTTTCAATAATGATTGGTTCAAGATTAGTAGATTGAAATATAGTCGAGTCAATCTCTTTCTTTGTGTAAACCTTATTGTCTTCATACACTTTATCTGTCATGAATACGTATTTGTCATTACAAACAAAGTTTCCGCCATCCAATACAAGATTAAGGCTCTTTATTTCTTTTTGAATACACTCCTTTACAATCGTATTGGACAGTCCATTTAATTTTTTATAGTATTCCTTGTCTCCTTCACATTGACAATATTTAGGATCATATATAGGCTTTACAATTGTATCATCCTTTATAAATCCGATACAATCTCTCAACCATATTTCATCCCAGCCTCTCAACCCAATAAAGTCAATATTCTTATAGGAGAATTTATGATTTAGCTTGTTGATGGATTGTTGATTATTGGTAATTGCCCAAATTTTGATGTTGTTTGGTATTAATGTGATTAGTTCTTCAAAAAAATTAGTTAGTAGATCATAATCGTTATAAAAACGTTCTGGATAAGGGATGATAATTGAAGAAACTAAATCATAGTCAGTTTGTACCATGCTTTAGATTTTTTGATCTGCAAAGGTACGAAGGAGGATATTGGAGAGTTTCGAAGATATTTTCCCATTGTTGAATCATGACAAACAATATGCTTTTTGGCAAAATGGCATTTAATTTCTGCCATCAACGATAGAGAGGTACAATTTCTTATATTAATTTCTGCCAATACATGACAAAATGACCAATTAAAAGATTATGGGTCTAAATTTGTTAGCAAAATACTAAATTTATTAACAGAGCATTATATTACACAGGAAGTAAGTTATTAGGCAATAACTACCGAAAGGCTGCTCGACCTTAAAATATAAAACCTCCAATTTAATTGGTATGTCGTTATGTATTTCGTAGCGGTGCGCAAATGTACAATGATATTTTGATTTGACCAATTTTTTTTGTTCGTTTATATATATGTATCGGAATTATATTTTTCAATATACGTTAGAGTTCTCTCATGAAAAATGCCATTCATAATTTATTAAACATGAGTAAAAATGCTCAAAAGCCTGGAAAAAAAAGAATTTTATATTCAATAGAAAATATT
>QFOI01000018.1:19022-22623 GCA_003241175.1 Pseudopedobacter saltans | reverse complement strand
TAGACCTTTCATATTTACAAAATACAATGGATTTTCACCAGAAGTTACTGGCAGTATTGGATCTACAGCCAACACCGGATATGACAATCAAATCTATCCTGTGGCTGCAACCTATAGTTTCGGTGTAAGGGTTAATTTTTAGTAATACTCACAAATAAAGAATCATGTTAAATATAAATAAATTTACCATCATTGCTGCAACGGTTTCTGCCATTACAATTTTTAGCAGTTGTAGCAAGTTTTTAGATAAGCCATTAGAGAATGTTAACGACGCCACAGGGATTGACTATACCAATATTTCTTCTATGTATTCCCCTGTCTCTGGCGTGTACAGAAGTGCTGCAAGTGCCAATCCTGGATTTGTGCATTGGATGGATTACGGCATACGTGGAGTTAGGGGTGATGATTTGGATAAAGGATCTAGCGCTTCTGACCAAGCAACATTGAATGATATCAAAAATTTTAAAAATAGCTATGCTTCAGTTCAGACATTTTGGGGTACTAATAACTGTTGGAATGACTATTATGGTTTGATTATCAATTGTAATAGTGCCATATTGGAATTAGATAAATTCAAAGCCAATATTCCTTCAACGGATGCCGAGCATTTATTGCAATACAATCAATACAAGTCTGAAGTAAGGTTTATAAGGGCATTTTCTCATCTAGTTATATCTCGTGTATTCGGTGATGTTCCGATCTTGTTGGATAATAATACTTTAAGCACATTAGGCAAAAGTTCATTTGATTCAGTTAGACAATTCATTATTACGGAGATGGATACTTGTATTAACTATATGGAAGATGCAGCACCACTTAGTGCTAGTCACGTAGGTGCTGTTACTAAATACACTGCTTTGTTGTTAAGAGCAAAAGCCGCTGCGGATTTGGCAGGCAATGATAATGGTAGTGCATATTGGGATATTGTATTGAACAGTACAGACCAAATAATCAACAGTGGAAAATTTGCCTTGTATTCTGATTTTTACCAGTTGTTCAAAAAGCCAGGAAAGATGAGTACAGAATCTTTGTATGAATTACAATTTACTGACTTTGGTAACTCGACCGGAACTACGGTTTTACCAGATGCATTTTGGGCATTCCAAGGTCCAAGTGGGGATCAGCATGGTAGCCCAATCAGCGGTTGGGGATTCATGACTCCATCAGATGCGATCGTCAGTTTCTTACAAGGACGCAATGATTCAGTCCGTTACAAAACTACCATAATGCCATGTGGCTCCTCTGCATCAACTTATGTGTTAACACCTAGTGGGGACTCTATATTTGGCAATTCCAATGGGACTAAATATTTCAACGGAAAGGCCTACTTGCCTGCTAACCAAATGACAACGGGACGTACAGACTATGGTTCCAATAACAATGTACGAGTATTAAGATATGCCGATGTGTTATTGTTGAATGCGGAAGCAAGAATCAGAAAAGGACAGAGTGGTGATGCTCAATTAAATCTGGTGCGCTCACGTGCTAAGTTAAACAGTATATCTGGGGCTACATTACAGAATGTACTAGACGAAAGAAGAGCCGAATTTGCCTGCGAATGGTGGGGAGAGCGGTATAATGATTTAATCAGAACTGGGCAAGCCGCTACTGCTTTATCCTCTTACGGTTTTGTTACAGGCCAGAGCGAATATATCCCAATACCTCAAACTCAAATTGATCTAAATTCTAATCTAAAATAAAGTCTTCAAAGAGAAACTGGGAAGTTAAAATGCCAACCATCTTCCTACGGAATGCTTGCGTTGGCATTTTATATAAACGATTGAAAAAAAGAAAATGAAGAAATTTATAACTATTTTGATTATAGCGCTTTTTCTTTTTCAGGGTTGTAGTCGACATTCAATAAAACAAGATGGTGTAAATCCTACAGTATTCAACGATTCCGTTCTTTTGGATCTTGTTGAAAAACAAACATTCCAATACTTCTGGGAAGGTGCAGAACCCAATAGTGGTTTGGCTCGGGAACGAATCAATATGGATGGCGTATATCCAGAAAATGACCAAGACATAGTTACAACAGGTGGTTCTGGTTTTGGTGTAATGGCTTTGATTGCTGGCATTGATAGAGGTTACATTACGCGTGAAGAAGGAATAGCACGTTTTGAAAAAATTGTTTCTTTTTTGGAAAAAGCTGATCGTTTTCATGGAGCTTGGCCACATTGGATCAATGGGAAAACGGGTAAGATAAAACCATTTGGAAATAACGATGATGGTGGAGATTTGGTAGAATCTTCCTTTTTGTTGCAAGGTTTGCTGGCTGCTAGACAATATTTCCAAAACGGTTCTGAAAAAGAAAAAGCCATTGCCCAAAAAATCAACAAACTTTGGAAAGAAGTTGATTTTAACTGGTATAGGAAAGATGGACAAAATGTTTTGTATTGGCATTGGAGTCCAGATAAAGCGTGGATAATGAATTTTCCAGTTAGAGGTTACAATGAATGTATGATCATGTATATTTTGGCGGCCGCATCTCCATTTCATGGTATTTCTGCAAATGCATATCATGAAGGTTGGGCTGATAACGGTAAAATAAAACATGTTGCCAACTATAAGTCTGATACGCTACATCTTTTGATGCAGGCTAATCAGACCAACGGAGGTCCTTTATTTTGGTCACACTACTCTTTTCTGGGATTGAATCCTTTTGGATTGAAAGACCAATACGCTGATTACGGAAAGGAGATGACAACTATGTCAAAAATCAACTATCAATGGTGTGTTGACAATCCAAAAAAATTTAAAGGCTATGACAAAAATAACTGGGGATTAACTGCAAGCTATTCTGTGAAAGGTTATGCAGCCCACTCCCCAAATTATAGTGATGATCTAGGTGTAATAGCTCCCACAGCTGCTGTCTCATCCATAGTTTATACGCCTAAAGAGTCTATCGAAGCAATAAAATATTGGTATACTCATAAAAAAGAAAAGTTGTGGGGACCATATGGCTTTTATGATGCATTTAGTGAAACAGATAATTGGTATCCCAAAAAATATTTGGCAATAGATCAAGGTCCTCAAGTGGTCATGATTGAAAACTATAGATCTGGCTTGTTGTGGAAACTATTCATGAGTTGTTCAGAAGTACAAAACGGATTAAAGAAACTGGGGTTTCAATAGAGCCAAAAAAGTATTTGTATGAAAAAGATTTTGTTATTGATCCTGTGTTTTAGTCTGGGGAAAGAAACTTTTTCTCAAAAGCAAAAGACTTATTGTAATCCTATTAACTTGGATTATGGCTATTGTCCTATTCCCAATTTTACAACTTGGGGCAAACATAGAGCAACGGCCGATCCTGTTATTGTAAACTATAAAGGAGATTATTATCTTTTCAGTACAAATCAATGGGGATATTGGTGGAGTTCGGACATGCTGGATTGGACGTTTGTTTCTAAAAAGTTTCTTCGTCCATGGAATAAGGGTATTTATGACGAATTATGTGCGCCAGCCGTCGGTATAGTTGGAGATACAATGATTGTTTTTGGTTCTACCTACACTTCTAATTTTACTTTATGGATGAGTACCAATCCAAAGGCCAACGAATGGAAACCTTTAGTGGACTCATTTGAAATTGGAGGATGGGATC
>QFOI01000018.1:0-18993 GCA_003241175.1 Pseudopedobacter saltans | reverse complement strand
TTTTTGCGGATGACGATGGTAAACTATACATGTACAATGGTAGCAGTAACCGTTACCCAATATATGGCGTTGAGCTTGACAGAAAAACATTTCAACCAAAAGGTACGCGTAAAGAAATGTACTTGATGGAACCTTGGCGTTACGGTTGGCAGCGATTTGGCGAATATCAGGATGATACTTTTCTGGATCCTTTCATGGAAGGAGCGTGGATGACTAAACATAACGGTAAATACTATTTGCAATATGGAGCTCCCGCAACGGAGTTTAGCCACTATGCAGATGGAGTCGTTGTTGGGCCAAAACCATTGGATTATTTTGTGCCGCAATCGGATCCTCTTTCTTACAAACCAGGTGGATTTGTAAGAGGAGCAGGACACGGAGCGACTTTTCAAGATAACAATCAAAACTATTGGCACGTAAGTACAGAAGTAATTTCAGTTAAGAATAATTTTGAAAGAAGAATTGGAATCTGGCCTGCAGGATTTGATCATCAAGATGTGATGTGGACCAATACAGCTTTTGGAGATTATCCTCATTATCTTCCGTCCGTAAAAAACGACACTTCTGTATTTGGAACACAGTATTTTACAGGTTGGATGTTGTTAAACTATAACAAACCGGTTACCGTATCATCGACATTAGGTACTTATAATGCAAATAACGTAGTGGACGAAAACATTAAAACATATTGGAGTGCCATATCTGCTAATCCTGGTGAATGGATAGTATCCGATCTGGGCAACATTTCCACGGTTAATGCGGTTCAGATAAACTATGCCGATCAAGATGCTACGTTTATGGGAAAACAAGAGGGAATTTTCCACCAATACAAAATGTATTATTCTCTTGATGGAAAATCGTGGAATATTTTGATTGACAAAAGCAAAAACCGAACAGATATCCCGCACGATTATGTAGAATTGGCCAATCCAGTAAAAGCTCGCTATGTAAAATTAGAAAACATACATATGCCAACAGGCAAATATGCCATTAGTGGTTTGCGTGTCTTTGGAAATGGGAATGGCAATATACCTGATACTGTCCAAAATTTTGTCGTTTTGAGAACCGAAAAAGATCCTAGAAGTGCTTGGATAAGATGGCGACCAGAAGACAATGCCTACGCTTACAATATCTATTACGGAACCGATCCAAATAAACTGTACAATTGCATCATGGTTCACAATACCGCAGATTATTGGTTCAAGGGAATGGATATAAAAAAAGACTATTATTTTTCGATAGAAGCCATCAATGAAAACGGTATTTCGCAAAGAACAAAAGTCATGAAAGTGGACAATCCACTTTAGTATATTCGTAGCTCGTTAAACGTAAAATATAAAGTATGAAGATGAACATGAAGTTGTATTTGATTTGTTTTTTATTGCTCGTATGCAAAATAGGTTTGGCTCAAAACACACCTTTTTATCATGATATTCAACAATTCAAGCAGAAAGATAGTCTCCATTTTCCTGAAAAAAATGAAATTCTTTTTATAGGTAGTTCTTCTTTTACCAAATGGACGGATGTGCAAGAATATTTTCCAAACTATAAAATAATCAATAGAGGTTTTGGCGGCTCGTCCTTACCGGATGTAATTAGATATGCCAATGATATAATCTATCCTTATCAACCGAAACAAGTAGTGATTTATTGCGGGGACAATGATTTTGCGGTCTCTGATACAGTAACGGCAGATATGGTTATTTTTCGCACACAAACTTTGTTTGGAATGATTCGCACGATTTTACCTAATGCAACGATAGATTATGTTTCCATAAAGTATAGTCCTAGTCGTAGTAAGATGTGGCCAAAAATTAAAGATGCCAATAAAGGAATTGCTTCTTTTTTCAAAAAACAATCCAATGCAGCTTTTATCGACATTACAACTCCTATGAAAATAGGCAAACAACAAGTTGACGAAAGTCTATTCCTAGAAGATATGCTTCATATGAAGCCTACCGGATATAAAATCTGGCAAAAAGCAATCGAACCTTATTTGATCAAATAACCAATATAATGATGAAGATTAAGAAATTTATATTGTTTCCATTTGCAATTGCAGCTATTTGCCATGTGCAGGCGCAGGATTCAAAAATGGATAGTTACGTGCGCAACTTGATGTCCAAAATGACTGTTGAAGAAAAAATAGGACAGTTGAATCAAGAGGCGGTTTCCGATGGTGTATTGACGGGATCTGTAGTTCAAGGTGGCGTATCCGAAAAAATTGCAAGGGGAGAAGTGGGCAGTACGTTCGGTATTTGGGGGGCGGACAAACTGCGAAAGCTCCAAGATATTGCCGTAAAAAATACACGTTTGCATATTCCTTTACTGTTTGGTTTGGATGTAATACACGGGCATCGCACCTTGTTTCCAATACCACTCGGAATATCGTCATCTTGGGATTTGAAACTAATCGAGCAATCTGCACAGATGGCAGCAAAGGAAGCTACGGCAGATGGTTTGAAATGGGTATTTTCTCCAATGGTTGACATTGCACGAGATCCAAGATGGGGAAGGGTTTCAGAAGGTTCCGGTGAAGATCCTTTTTTAGGTTCTTTGATTGCAAAATCCATGATTCGTGGTTATCAAGGGAAAAGTCTAGCTGATACCAAAACCGTTTTGGCTTGTGTAAAACATTTTGCCCTGTATGGTGGTGCGGAAGCTGGACGCGAATACAACACAGTGGACATGAGTCCTATCAAAATGTACGAATATTATTTGCCTCCTTATAAAGCAGCCGTGGAGGCTGGAGCGGCTTCGGTAATGACTTCTTTCAACGATCTGAACGGAGTACCATCAACAGCCAATAGATGGTTACTGACTGATCTTCTCCGTAGGCAATGGGGATTTAACGGTCTGGTCGTAAGTGATTATACTGCAGTTAACGAACTGACGGCTCACGGATTAGGTGATCTGCAAACTGTCTCTGCAAAAGCTTTGCATGCAGGTTTGGATATGGACATGGTTGGCGAGGGATATTTGACAACCTTGGGTAAATCTTTGAAAGAGGGAAAAGTGACAATGGCTGAAATAGATTCTGCATGCAAACATGTATTGGAAGCCAAATATAAAGCCGGTTTGTTCGAAAATCCTTACAAAGAACTCAATGCAGATCGTGCTTCCAAAGATATTTTAACAGCAGAAAATAGAGCATTTGCAAGAAAGTTGGCAGCACATTCTTTTGTCTTGTTGAAAAATGCAAACCAAACGCTCCCGTTGAAAAAAACTGGAACAATTGCGCTGGTAGGCCCCTTGGCTGATAGTCGTCGCAATATGCTAGGCACTTGGAGTGTGTCTGGCGAATGGGATAAAGCAGTAACAGTAAAGGAAGGATTAGAAAATGCCGTGAACGGAAAAGCCAAAATCATTTACGCTAAAGGCTCTAATATATCTGATGATACAATTTTCAATAAAAAAGTAAATGTCTTCGGTGAAGAAATCTCCATAGATTCAAAATCTCCAGAAGAATTGATAAAAGAAGCAGTCGATGCAGCAAAAAATTCGGATGTAGTGGTTGCCGTTGTTGGAGAAGCGGCTGATATGAGTGGCGAGTCTGCCAGTAGGAGCAATATCAACATCCCAAAAAGCCAAAAAAACTTGTTGAAAGCATTGGTGGCAACAGGAAAACCAGTTGTAGCCGTTTTGTATAATGGTCGTCCATTGACGCTGGATTGGGAGGACAAAAACCTTAATGCCATATTGGATGTCTGGTTCGGTGGAACGGAAGGCGGAAATGCCATTGCAGATGTATTGTTTGGAGATTACAATCCTTCCGGTAAGCTGACATTGACCTTTCCAAGAAATGTAGGACAGATTCCCATATACTATAATCAGAAAAATACGGGTCGTCCTTATATTGAAGGTCAACCAACCAAATTCAAATCCGATTACCTGGATGTTCCCAATACGCCGCTTTATCCTTTCGGTTACGGATTGAGTTACACTACATTTGAATATGGTCAACCAACTGTTAGCGAAAAGAATCCGAAAGGAAATGCACCAATTCAAATAAAAATTACTGTTAAGAATACCGGAAAATATGCAGGTGAAGAAACAGCTCAGTTGTATGTGTCTGATCCGGTCGCTAGTATATCTCGAAGCGTCATAGAATTGAAAAGCTTTCAAAAGGTGTTCCTCAAACCGGGAGAATCTCGTGAACTGAGTTTTATCATCGATACCAATAGTTTGAAATTCTATAACACAGATTTGAAATACGATTGGGAACCAGGAGAATTTATTTTCCGTATTGGCGGAAATTCTTCGGATACAAAATCAGTCAGTGTGAACTGGAGTAAGTAGCAAATAAGGTTTTTAATTGCAAATAAGGCATCGATATCAATCGGTGCCTTATTTTGTAAATTTTTGTTAAAGAAAAAACATATCTTAGCAATTGAAAGCCCCTATATTGTCCAACGCATAAATCAATGTAATTATGCGCAAGAGAAGAAAAACATCAACCGCTTCCGTTACGCTAGTAATGGGGTTGACTATTTGTCTTGTCGTCGCGTTACTACAAGACAATTTGCCTAGTCTTTTGTCAAAAATCAAAGAGGTTGACTATATATTAGTGGAAGACAACAATACTTCCCCAATAGTAATAGCAGATGGGACTTATTTAAAAAAAGCATTGCAAAGTCTCCAAAATGCCAAGGAATTCGTCGTAGGGAATAGTGACTTTTCTTTCTCACAGAAAATTCAAGTGTATTTCTACAATAACAAATGTCGTTTTTGTATAACGCTTTCCAAAAGTGATCTATATGGTTATCTTGTCGAGATTAACAACCATTTTTACAAATGCGAAATGTTTACTTCCATGATTCTTGACTCTTGCGCTATAGAAAACACATCCAATGCACCCAAAACCGTACAAGCATCCCGCACTTATTGAAGAAAAAATACATTTGTAGTTTTTTCACATACCTGCATAACTTTAAGTGTATATTATTAGATTATTATGTTTATTTTGTTAGCAATAGGTTAGTAATGTTGGCATTTAACAATAAGATACAAGCACTTCTATCATTGATGGACGATACGGATATTGAGGTATATTCGATCGTTACGGATGAGATATGCCAATACGGAAAAAGTATTATTCCTCATTTGGAACATCTTTGGGAAAATACATTGGAAAACCAATTGCAAGAGCGCATAGAATTGTTGATTCATCAAATCCAATACAATGGTTTGGAAAACGAATTCGTTAACTGGACTAAAGGAGATCAAGGACTATTGGATGGTGTTATATTGGTCGCAAGATACCAATATCCAGAATTGGATGTAGAACAGTTCAGCGACAACATTCTTAAACTTTGGAAAACAGTGTGGTTGGAACTTAATGATAATCTTACTTCATTGGAACAGCTCCATATATTGAATAGTATCCTGTACCATTTTTACAAGTTGGAAGGAACGGCATATAATTATGAACAGGAAGATTTTTTTCTTCTAAACAAAGTTTTGGAAAAAAGAAAAGGAAATGCATTGTCCAATGGTATATTGTACCAGATCATTGCCGAACAAATTGGGTTGCCAATTAAAGCCGTACATGTCCCCAATCATTATCTGTTGGCTTTTTTTCAAAAAAAGCAGTCGACGGTATGGTCTTCTGACAAGCAAGAAGAAAAACCGACAAAAAAGATTTTGTTTTTTATTGATGCTACTACAGGTAACGTTTACAACAAAAAAGATATGTTGTCTTACCTAGAAGACAATAAATGTCTATTCGGCGACAAATTGTTTACCTCAATGGAAAACACAGAGATTATCGCCTATCTGCTAAAAGAGTTGTCTTCCTGTTTCGACGAGCTTAAATCAGACTATAAAAAACAGGAATTGGCAAGACTTGTTAAAATAGTTTCACAAAAATATTAGCTATTTTAGTAGTAAGTATTTGTACCTTTATAGGATAAAACAAACTATATAAATTATGGCTAAAAAAGTATCCGTTGCTAAGCCAGTAGTAACAAATAATGTTCCCATCAATATTGGTATTTCTGAAAAAAACGCACAAGAAGTTGCCAATAGATTGCAGGTAATTTTGTCAGACGAACAGGTGTTGTACGCTAAAACAAGAAACTACCATTGGAATGTTGAAGGCCCTAGCTTTTTGGAATACCACAAGCTTTTCGAGACCTTGTACACTGAGTTAGCGGAAAGTATTGATGAAGTGGCAGAACGTATCAGAAAAATAGGTCATTTTGCCTTGGGACGTTTGCAGGATTTTTTGCAAAATGCTCGTCTTTTGGAAGGAGAATACACGAATGAATCCAAAGTGCAATTACAAAATCTACTAAACGATCACGAAACCATCATTAGAGAATTGAGAGTGGATATTGATGATATTGACGAAAAATTCAAAGATGCCGGTACTGCAGACTTTTTGACGGGTTTGCTAGAAGATCATGAACGCTGGGCTTGGTTTTTACGAAGTTATCTTGGTGGGAAGAAATAGTTTTTAAGGACAATCCTAAAAAAGCCATCCGAATTTATTCGAATGGCTTTTTTGTTTAGGTTTATATTTGCTTATGGATTTAATGTTAGGGTATGCAGGAAATTAAAGTACGTATTTCTAAAATAGTGGATGAGACGCCGGATACAAGGTCTTTTTACTTAGAGCAATTGGATGGAAAATCTTTGGATTATGTTGCTGGACAATTTTTGACATTTATTTTTTCTGTCAATGGTCGTGAGGTACGAAGGTCTTATTCTATCGGATCAACTCCTGGTTATGAAAACGAATTGTTTATTACCGTAAAACGAAAAGAAAACGGTGAAATTTCCAGAAAAATGTTGGATCATTTTAAAGAAGGTGATATACTGACATGCTTGTTGCCTTCCGGTAAGTTCATTAATGAATCAGATTGGGGAAATAATTTGCAATATTTTTTCTTCGCGGCGGGTAGTGGTATAGTACCGGTTTACGGTATTATTAAATCCATATTGCACAAAAATCCAAATGCTCCTATTTTTTTACTGAACCAGACTACTTCTGAACAAGACATTATATATAAGGACGGTTTAAGCAGGCTTCAAAATAAATATGTCAATTTTGAATACCAATTATTCCTAAGTCGACCGAGTACCAAAAGTATTTCCGTACAGCGTCTTAATAATCTTCAGGTTGAAAAATTGGTAAACGATAGAGTACACAACAAGGAAGAGAGAGAGAATGCCAGGTTTTATGTATGCGGCCCAACAACATTTATGCGAATGGTAAGATTTACCCTTCGTTTGGACGGCTTTCGAGAAGAGCAGATCAAGCAAGAACAATTTGTCATACAAGAGAATAATTACAGTGCGCCCTTAATCGTGGATAAAAACAATAAACATGTCAAAATACTAGCCAAAGAAGGCATTTTCGAATTTGAAGTCCAATATCCAGAAACTATTTTGCATGCAGGCAAAATAGCAAAAGTGTCGCTACCGTTCAGTTGTAGTGCTGGACAATGCAGTACTTGCGCTGTGGTGTGCACTTCAGGTGAAGTCGTTATGACCAAAAACGATATTTTGACGGACAAAGATTTGACAAATGGTTTGGTTTTGACCTGTACTGGGCATCCTGCCACAGATATTGTATTGGACTACACACTTAAAAACTAGAAATGATTTTACCATTTATTACTATAGCTGCTTCTGAATTGGGCGGTCGCGGTGTTTTTACAACTGAAAACATACCTGTTGATACTACTATTGAGATTTCGCCTATCATTGCTCTAAATCCTGAAGAGCGTCAACACGTAGAGAAAACAGAACTTTTTAACTATATATTCGAATGGGGTGAAGGATACACTGGCGCCGCTGTGGCATTAGGTTATGTATCGATGTACAACCATTCTTACCATTCGAACTGCGTATATGAAATGGATTTCGAAAATGAAGAGATCCGTATCCGAACTGTCAAGGATATTGTCAAGGGGGACGAACTAACCATCAACTATAATGCAGATCCTGACGACACGACACCAATATGGTTTGAAGCGAAATAGAAATCCAAGTATTTTGATTGGATTTTTCCTTTAAAAACTATTTATATAGTTTTTTATTGTTATCTTTAGTAAAAAAAATGAAGATAGCACTCGCCATTGTCCTTTATTTTTTGTGTAGTTACGTTCATGCCCAGACAATAACCGGTATTGTAAAAGACACAGAAAATGGTAAGCCGTTGATTGGCGTTACTGTTTATATTGGTAACTCTTCAAGGTCAACTGTGTCAGATGGCAATGGTACTTTTTCGATTGTAGGATTTAGCAATAGTCCTTACGAACTGATTTTTTCATTTGTCGGATACGAAATATTGGTCATTCCTTCTCAAAAAATAGGGAAGGAGCCCTTGAATATTACGCTAAAGCCCAAAGAAAATAGTTTGGATCCTGTTGCTGTACAGACTTTTGAAAAAGACGGCTGGAAAAAATGGGGAAAACTGTTCATGGACAATTTTATCGGGACACTACCTTTTTCAAATCAGTGCACCATCAAAAACAAAGATGTCATCAAATTCAGATATTCGGAAAAGAAAAATGAACTGGAAGCTATTGCATTTGAACCGTTAATTATTGTCAATGATTATCTCGGTTACAAAATCAGGTATGACCTCGAATATTTTATCAATAATTTTAAATCACACTATGTATTTTATGCAGGTTATCCTGTTTTTAGCAACATATCCAATAGTTCACACTATTTGAAAATAAGGGAAAAACGAAGAGCCGAAGTATATACAGGTTCTCTTCTCCATTTTGCAAGAGCGATGTACAACAATACTATTAAGGAAGATGGATTTCAAATACGTAAACTTCAAAAAATACCTAATTTAGAAAAAAAACGTGTTGATAGTATATACAAAAACAACAACTATGTGTCGATAAGACCAGATGGAACAAAATTAATAATGAATAAGGTTGGACAGCTTTTTCCAAGAGACACGGTCAATTATTTTAAGGCGGTTCAGCGCCAACCTGATATATTGAACATATTGTCCAACAAATTCCTTTCTGCAAATGATTTGTTTGTAAGAAAAGACACTTCTGCAAAGGTTTTTGAGATTCCCGATTATTTGTACATAACCTTTCCGTCCAAATTGGAACTCCCGGAGTACTATACTAACAAGTTTAACATTAATGGCGATAGCTGCATAACTGCAGTCATTTCATTTTTGGATGACAAAAAATTGAGTTTTTATTCCAACGGCGCTTATTTTCCACCCACCAATTTACTAACAGAACAATATTGGTCTTGGTCTGACAAAATTTCCAGCATGCTACCATTTGACTATAAAAAATTAAAAGATGAAAAATAGGCTTTTTGTTTGGATATTGATTTTCATTCTAGGACGTTGCAATCAAGTGATGGCACAAGACTGGCAATCGGATATCAGTCGCCTGAAGCATACCGGCTCTGTTATGTTTCTAGGATATTCACCAGAAGATTTTGACCATCGTTTTTCCAAATACTTGTTGGATGATGAGCGAATTAGAGTTGGGTTTCTTAGTTTGACGCGGGGAGAAAATTCGGATATTGATGCCATTGCCTATCCCATGGACGGCGTACAAAGAGGTATTTACCATGTGAACAAAGCGATCGCAAGTATTGGAAAATTTTACAGCGATCTTTATTTTACTCGAACCTATGATTTCCTTTCCAATAATAAGGAAGATAGTACATTTTTATTCGAAAAGCATTGGGATAAAATGTCCATTATGGGAGATATTGTTTGGCAAATAAGGACATTCAGACCGGATATTATTGTTTTCCCTTCCTATAAAAACCTACAACCATTTGGAAAAAGATATTTTGCATTACAAATGATGGCTGAGGCGGTGAAAATTGCCAGCGATTCCAATTTTTACAAAGAGCAATTTGACGACAACCGTTATCCAAACCATATTGTAAGCGTTTTGGCTTTGGATTCCATTCATGGCACTTACGATTTACCAATTGCTTTTGGCAATATAAAATATGACCTCATCACTGGAACTAAACCAAATCAGACTATCAGGAATGGCATTGTCAACGATTGGTCTCGTATCTATGAAAGCATTGATAAGGGTTACTATAACAAATATTTGGATTCTATTACGACTTTGCAATGGACGAAAGAAGAACAGTTAAATGCTTTATTACATCTTAAAGATAAACTGTCAAGCACTGCATACATGGATGGTTATCTGCGCTCTTACAAAGATCAACAGTTGGATGATATGATTTTTCGATATTCGGGAGTAAAAGCATCCGTCAATTTTGAACAGCCGTTTCTAGTATTGGGAAAGCCCTATCGTTATACAATAAATGTCGATCGTAATGGCTCTAGTTTTCAATTGCAGTATTTTAAATTCGGCAAATTTGATACGGCTTTTAATCAATCTTTTGACACTATTTCCATTCAAAAAGAGTTTGTTTTTCCGAAAACAGAAACGGTATACCAGCCCTATTGGATGGCATCCAAAATGGCGACACCTGGTATGTATGAAATTGGCAACAGAAATGATTTGAATAGTCCTACCAACTACAATCCATTTGGTGCGAAGTTCATTTTTAACACCAACGGAAAAAGGTTTGAATATCTATTGCCTGCTTTTCATCTAAAGCAAGATTCTACTAAAGAAATACCTATCGTTACGATTCCTGGATTTACCAATGTTGCTCCTTTTATGATATTGACACATGTATTTCCAACTAGAAAATCCGAGAAAATACATGTACAGCTACAGCCTAATTTTTCACAAATGTTGGTTCCTCTATCCATCAATATTATCCGCAAAGGAATTGTCATCAAAAGAGAAGGCGGTTTCTCGGGAGGTGAGAAGCAAGAGATTTTACTGACAAAAGATACCGTAGCCAATTTGGAAAACGGAAAAAGTCTGAACTGGAGCTTTGATATTGCACAAAAGGTTTTGGATACTTTACATGGAGATATTGGTGCTGAAATATGGATCGGAAAGGAGCCTAATAGGATAAAGGCAAATTCTAGCCTTGTTCACATACCGCTTAAAGGTTTGCCTGACATTGACTATCATTATCAACCAAGCATCGGATTAATGACTAAAGACACATTCAAAATTGTTCCAAAAACACTGATTGGCCTTTATGAAGATTCTGTGACCAATCCTACCATAGAATACTTGAAAATCATATTAAGCAGTTTGCATCTAGACTATAAAATTATAAATCAAAAATTAGGTTTGGACTCTTTGAAATTATGCAAAACGATCATTGCTCCCATGTCTCTTCAAGATTCCATACTTTCATCATATGTGTCAAAGGGCGGGAAATTGTTAATTGTTCCTTCTAGAACTGATAGTCTGCCTAAATTTATAAAGGATTCGATCTCGTTTACGCCTTACAATCTGATGGTTTCTAATGCAAGTTTGTTTGCCAATATTGCAGATAGTTTGCCTATGTTTAGAACACCGAACAACATATTGCCGGATCAATTTCCACAGTCTGGGACAATCAGCACCATTAATTGGCATTCTGATAGTCTACAACAAATGTATGTCACCCCTATGATTTATAATTTGACAAAAGACGCGACCAAAGAGAGCATTCGTCCATTGTTAATGTATCAATACGGAAAAGGCACCATATTACTTTCGGGATTGTATATAGATGCTGCTACATTGGAATCTCCATTTGTGTATAAGTTTTGGGCCAATGTGTTAAGCTCAGAATAAAAATAAAGAATATTATTATTTAGGTAGAGTAAAGTAAAAGAACTACTTTCGCCACGCAATTTTGAGTATACAGTGCTTTTAATAAGAAATAGTTTTCACAACTTCTATATTTCCCTTATTCTTTCCCTGTTTTCCTCAGTATTTTTTATTTTTTATTTTTATTTATGAACATTTATGTTTCAAACCTTGATTATCAAGTCGAAGACGATGATCTAAGAGGTTTCTTTGAAGACTACGGTCAAGTAGATTCTGCACGTGTTATCACTGATCGTGAAACAAGACGTAGCCGTGGTTTTGGTTTTGTTGAAATGGCTGATGACGAAGCTGCTGAAAGAGCAGTAAAAGAATTGAATGGCGCACACGTTAAAGGTCGTGCTATCAATGTAGCTATCGCTAAACCAAGAGAAGAAAAATCTGAAAGATCTGAAAGATCTTTCGCCTCTAGACGTTATTAATACACGGATTTAAGAGATAGAAAGGCGCTAATTTTAGCGCCTTTTTTATTTTAATCGTTTTCGTCTTCTTCCAAGTCGTCATGGTCTTCACCACCAAGACTGTAATAGTTGTTTTCTTCGTCCTCCTCACCAATAAATTCTTGGTCATCATCTAAGTCCGCACCAGGAACATCCAAATCTTCATCAAGGTCGTGCCTTTTTTTCTTGCCTAATTCTTTTTGGTTGTCAATGGAATCGGGATCAACGTCGATATTTTCACCTTTTTCAAAAATGTCTTCGTCTTCGGAATATTTTGGATCGCCTTCCCAATCTTCCAGTGGTTTATTTTTATCTTCTGCCATAAATAATATTTTTGTCGTTATTTTTTAAATGTATTTACTAAGTTCGTTATTATTTTCCAATAATGAAAACTATTACTCTATTTACTGAAAATACCTAGATAACCGCCGCCATAAGGCAATTCTATCTTAAGACGGCCAGAAGAGGTGATTTTGTTTTGTGTAGAATAATGGGTTGTTCTTGTCTTGAGGTCATTTTTCATTTCATCCAATTTATAGTTTTGGTTTTTACCCAAAAAAGACAAATTAATATCCAGACTATTAGGCGTTTCTCCGTTTAAAATGGCCAAATACCATTTGTTTCCTTTTCTTCTAGCAAATGCGGCTATTTCCCCGATTTTACTTTCTTTCAATACAATTGTTTCATCCCAAGTAGAGGGTATATTTTGGATAAATGGGAGTGAGGGGCTTTTGAGAAGATCTGTAGGATCTACACCCAAGCATAAAAAGGGTGAAGTGTACACTGCCACAGAAGCCGCCTGTTGCGCCAATGTGGTGGAGTAGACAAATGGACGGAAACTCATAGGTGTATAATCTGCAGGACCTGAAAGATATCTTGTAAATGGCAAAACAGTATTGTGGAAAGGCCAGTTGACATTATACTCTTGTTCCAATCCGCGAACGCCTTCTTGTGTCAATACATTTGGATACGTGTGTTCAAAGCCCGATCCTTTGTTTGCACCGTGATAGTCAATCATTAGGTGATATTTTGCGGCAATCTTTGCAGCTCTTGCAAAAAATGCCATTTCTGGTTGCTTTTCGGAATCGAAAAAATCAATTTTCAAACCTTTAACGCCAATGCCAGCGCATTTTTGCATAAAAGTTTCCAAAGCGGAAGAGTCTTTTAAACCTGGAACGTGTCCACGATCTGGATAGGCTTTCCATACCCAAATTCCCACACCTTTGCTATTGGCATATTTCACTTGATCTTTCAATAAGTCCCAGCAATCTTTTCCATCGGATTTCCAATAACTCCAACCTTCGTCAATAAGATTGTAAGGAATATGTAGCTGTGCAGCGTAATCGGTGAATCGTTTCATATTTTCAGGAGAAACCGTTCTATCATTGCTCATCCATGACCATAAGGCCATTCCTGGTTTTATCCAATCTGTCTGAAACCCTTTTGGGTACAAAGTTTTATCTGGGTATGGAGAAACGTCGTCCATGATATAGTTATTGACTAAATCATTAAGATCTTTACCTAAAGTTATAATTAGCCAAGGAGATTGTAAAGTTGAATTGTTTGTCTGTACAGAGCCAGCCAATACTTGTTCTAAATTTTCTTTTTCTTGGTTGAATACAAAATATGAACCTGAAAAGTTGTCTAGTTTAGCTTCCATAAACGAAGCGTAAATTCCGGAAGGAAAACTTACAGTCAAAGGCATGCCTATTTTCTGTTTGTCTTTTAGCTGTTCAACTGTTGATTTGTAATAATTCCCTTCATAATCGATGACGTCGTCTTGAAACCAACAAATGGCTTGTTTGGATAATTTTATATTGGAAAGATTTTTTTCGATACTTTTTCCTTCTGTATTTACTTCGTAAGAGAAGGCAATCCCGTCATTATAAACATTGGCAAATACAGAGAATGTCGTATTTCCCTCATTTGAAATATCTATGCGATACTCGTTTTTGATTGTTGTTGCCGTATTCTGATTGCCGCGAATATCAAAAGTTCGTTTTGTTAAGTTTGCCTTACTTGAAACTAGTTTTGTAGCATTACTACCATAGGAAAGATTTTCTAGTTGAAATCCATATTCACCAGAACATATTGCAGCATTATCGTACTTTAAACTATAAGTCAAAACACCTTTGTTTAAAAATATTTTTACGTCCGTCTTTTTATCCGGACTTTCCATTGATACAGAACTCTGGGCAAAAGAGCAACGCAACAAACTTTGAAAAACTAAGAGAAGCAATACTTGTTTTCGCATATGACAGATTTTGATTTACATTATGCTAATTAAAGTGTAAGCTTTAGTAATAGATTGTAATGAATGCTAAATTGTGATTTCTTTCACATTTGCAAATAATACTTATATTGCTTGCAGATAAAATATTTTCTGATAATTTTATACTCCTTTACATCACAATAAGTAGCGCTATATGAACAAGAAAATTTGCCTTTTTATAATTATCTCTATTTTCAGCTTTCAAGTTATGGCACAGAAAACAGTTCCTTTATATCCAACAGTTCCCAATCTGAAAAGCACTTGTGACAAGAAAGAAAGAATACCCGTAACTGGAGAAGTTGCTGATGTAATCGAGCCAACGTTGACTGAATTCATTCCCGATAAATTGAATGAAACCAAAGCTGCGGTGTTGATCTTGCCGGGAGGTGGTTACACGCATCTAGCTATGGAAAAAGAAGGTTTCGCCGTTGCGCGCAAGTTTAATGAGTTAGGTATTGCTGCATTCGTGTTGAAATATCGTATGCCTTTGTCGAGTTGTTTTGAGAATAGTTCTTTTGCCCCTTTGCAGGATGCTCAACAGGCCTTATTGATGATTAGGCAACAAGCGGTACATTTTGGTATTGATCCAAATAATGTTGGCGTAACTGGCTTCTCTGCGGGAGGCCATCTAGCTTCTACATTGTTGACTCATGCGGATACTAGTTTGGTAGACAATAAAGGCATTTCGCTTTTACCTAGTTGGGGCGTATTGGGGTATCCTGTCATAGACATGAGTATTACATATTCCCATAGAGGTTCTCGCGACAACCTACTAGGAAAAAATCCAAGCCAAGAAACCATCGACTATTTTTCTTCCCAAAAAAGAGTAACGAAAACAACGCCGCCATGCTTCATTTTTTTGGCGCAAGATGATAAAGTAGTTAAGCCCATCAATAGTATTGAGTTTTATGAAGCAATGATACAAAACGATGTCAAAGGCGAATTGCATATTACAGAAAAAGGTGGTCATGGATTCGGCCTGAACAACAAAACGACTAAAGAAGATTGGTTTGCTACGCTAACCGATTGGTTACAACAAAATAATTGGTTGAAATAAAATAATTCTAAAACGATCTAAAAGATAAAAATGTCCATATCTGAAATTTTTCAAAGTGTATTTGCAACTGGATTTATGATTGCTCCAGTTGTTATTCTGTACGTTATATTTCGAATCTGGCGACTGTCCGAAAAGCGGAAAGAGCAACGCCAAGAAATGCAAATTTTATTGTTGTGTAAAATCGCGCAAAAAATGGACGTAGATCAGAATGTGATTTCCGAAATAATCAAAACACTATAAAAAACATCTTTTTCAATAGATTTAAAAGGTTTTTTATAATAACCGATTGTGCATTTGGAATAGTTATTAGATATTTCTTGCAATAGATGATACGAAATGTGCAAGTTTTTAAATATATTGGTAACCCCACCCTTATTCCCTCCCCTTTGAGGGGAGGTTAGGGAGAGGTTTTCAAAAACTTGGTAGATATTGGCAAGAACAATATCCAAATAAACAACGGCTAATTATATGTTATTTCACTTCTTCCATTTTCACATTTCCAGTCCTTTTTAAAGAGCCCCAACCTTGGAGTTCTCCTTTGAATACATACAAAATAGATTTGAATAGTACCCAAAGCATCAACCAGCGATAGATTAAGCGCTGCGGTATAATCCAAATCAATTTCCATGCTTTTTCTTTTTCAAAAGCAAATGCTACAAAAGAGATTAGAGCATCCACTATGAGAAAAACGATATAATAGATGCCAATTTTTTTGGCGCTGTCCGCATTGCCAAAAAACAATCCGAATATCATAATAATATCTGCAAAGGGGGCAAATAAGGGAACTATGTACTTAAATAAAAGAATATCCGGAAATGCAAACCAGCCTAAGCCTTTGTGCTGCTTACTAAACAAAATGTCGCGATTTTTCCACCAAGTTTGCATGACACCGAAACTCCAACGGAATCGTTGTTTTAAGAACTGCCTTGTTGTTTCCGGTGCTTCTGTGTATGCTTTTGCGGCGGATTCGTTTTCCACTAGATAACCACATTTCAATATGCGAATTGTCAAATCACAATCTTCCGCAAGCGTATCCGTCGTAAATCCGCCAGCTTCCAACAAGGCATCCTTTCTGAATACACCAATAGCTCCGGGCACGACTGTAATGGCATTGATATAATCAAATGCTCGTCTATCAAAATTTTGGCTAATGGTGTATTCGATACTCTGCCAAATAGTTATAAGATTACGCTCGTTGCCAACCTTGACTGCTCCAGCAACTGCTCCGACATTTTGGTTGTTAAAATGACGCATCATCAGAGAGATGGCATCTTCCTGTAATTGAGTGTCCGCATCAATACAAACCACAAAATCGGAATGCGCATGTCCAATACCAAAATTCAATGCAGACGCTTTCCCTCCGTTGGTTTTAGTAAATACTCTTACCTGAGGATTGTTTTTAAAGGCATCATTTACTTTTTCATAAGTGGCATCTGAACTTCCGTCATCTACGAAAATAACTTCAAAATTGGGATAGGATGTTTGTATCAGATGTTGTAATGAACTGACTGCATTGACTTCTTCATTATGTGCTGGAACAATTATGCTTACATAAGGAGCCGTACTGTCAATGGTCATGTATTGACGTTTCCTTTCTTTACGTTTATCTAGTTTAGCCAAAGTATATATTACCAAAACTCTCAATAGATTCAGTATCAAAAACACAATTAACATAGCAAAAAAGTAACTATTGAAATAGTACACCATTTTCGCAATGAACATATTGGTTTGAATGATGCCATAACCTTCATCTTTAGGAACAACTGGCATCAACTGATTCCTATTTTTCCCCATCAGGTAACCAATCGTTGTAAATTCAAATCCTCTTGCTTTGAAATATCGGATGATCATCCCTAAGGCTTTGACCGTTTCTCTGCGGTCTC
Organism: Pseudopedobacter saltans; assembly: GCA_003241175.1. Lineage (GTDB taxonomy): Bacteria > Bacteroidota > Bacteroidia > Chitinophagales > Chitinophagaceae > Rhizosphaericola. The sequence continues at coordinate 1,636 of QFOI01000018.1, read as the reverse complement.
CACCTGCATCATGAAGTAGGATAATGTTTCCCTGAGGTTGCAATCTCAATACTCTATTGAAAATGGTATCCGCATTGACTTTTGCCGAAACAGTATCGTCGCTTTGTTGCCAATCCTCCGGATCAATATTTTCACCTATCATCAAATAGTTCCTTGTGCGGCTGAGATACACAGGTTCTAGTTCTTCCATAGTCGTTGGTTCCGCATCTGCATTGAAAGGCGGTCTGAACAATATAGTGCTGTGTCCTGTAATACATTCCAATACCAATCTAGTTGCATCCATTTCCAGCAAAGCTCTTCTGGATGAAACATTGGCAATGTTAGGATGCGTGAATGTGTGATTGCCAATTTCATAGCCCTCATCATATATTTTTTTGACGAGAGGAATATCATTTTCAGCCATACTTCCTAACATGAAAAAAGATGCTGGTACATTGTATTTTTTCAAGGTATCCAGTATCATGGGTGTCCATGTTGGGTCTGGACCATCGTCGAATGTCAATACTAGTTTTTTGGAGTCTTTTTGTCCAGAGCGCTGTATGATGTAATTGGAAGGCAATTCCACGTAATTTTCTTCACTTATTAAATATGCAGAACTGTCTAGTTCAAATTTTATTTTGCCTTGAGCAGGACTCGAAACAACATCCAAGATTTCGCCTCGCTCATCTCCAACGTAGTCTACGTTTTTATCGGAGGTTTTCAGCCTTTCCAAACGGTGAAAATCAAAGGATTTTAAAGCTGCTTTAGTCATGGATGAAGCATAGAAGTCCCATAGTCGATTGTCTTCACTACCCAAACGCCAAATAGCAGTTCCTGCTAAGCCATACTCTGCTGCAAAACGCATCGTATTGAAGTTGGTTGCGGCATCCGTAAAATAGACTTGGTGCTGGTTACTGTCATTATCCTGATAGGAAAAATGCAAATTGTAGGTGTCATCTCCAAAATCGATGTGGGCACCACTTCTTCTTGCCAATAACAACGCTTCCTGGTAAGTGACGTTTTTGACACTGTCTTTTCCAAAATCGTAACCGTAAGCGGCTAGATTGAGCACTATTTTGTCGGAAGGGATTTTGGCCGCTATATTATCCACGGCTGCTTCGATCCATTTCTGTGTAGATATTGGACCCGGCTCGTTGACGTTGGAATATTGGTCATAAGCCATAAGAAACAGTAAGTCATTGTTTTTGGCTAATGCGACATAATCGTAATCCTCGTTAAAAGGCGATACATTCTGTGTTACGATAAATCCTTTTGAGTGTAGTTGGTCATATAGTTCCTTGGAAAAATTGGTTAAAATTTCGTTCTTTTTTTCTTTAAGTTCTTCAAAGTCTACGTTGATACCATCAAAATGATTTAATTCCAATTGCTTTATGACCTGATTGATAAAGTTGGCTCTTTTGTTTGGGTCATTTAATATCCTATGCAATCCGGTTGTCTTAAACATTTGGTCTTCGGCATTGGACAAAATAGGAACAATTTTTACATGACTGGAACGCATAATCCGAAGCGCACTCGTATCAATATTGGTCCTTAGGCTATCTCCATTGTTGTCAATGAAAAACCATTCAGGAATGACCATGTTAAGGTTTTTGACATTGCGCTCCAGAGACATTTTGGACTGAGGATCCCAATCCAC
>QFOI01000353.1 GCA_003241175.1 Pseudopedobacter saltans | reverse complement strand
CGCATGTAAAGATATGTACGACAAAGTAAACAAAAAGAAGAGCATCACTAGTAGTAAACGATTCATGTAAAAAAATTATACCACAAGATTGCGGAATAGATTTCGGTTAAATATTTATAATCTACCAACATGGATAAATGGACCATAAATGTCTATTTTTCAACGAAGAACAATTCATAGATTAAAATGACTGATTAAAGGAATATCCATACTTGTTGGTCGAAAAAACAGCTTAATTAAAATAGAAGGTTTTAGTTTTGACCTTACAATAAATGTTATGAAAAAACAGAACGTCATATTGTTGCATATCTTATTTTGGTTGTTTTCATGGTTTATACCTACATTATACTATGGAGATTTTCACCCAATAAGCCGCAATTCTTTCCTGTTGGACTTATCAGGTTTTTTCTTAAAAGCAGTAGTATTTTACATACATTATTTGATATTATTACCTCGTTTCTTTCAAACTAAGAAATATGGATCCTACGTTTTTAGTGTGCTTATTTTAATTGAATTGTTTACGATACTCCGTTTTCTTATTGAGGAGAAATTATATGTTTCCGTATTTGGATTTAGTAACTATTTCGGAAATTATAGTATCAAATTTTACATATGGGATAACGTATATTATGGTTCATTTTCCTTACTTCCTAGTTATATTATTTGGAGTATTATCAAAAATATGAATCTCGAAAAAGACAAAAATGAACTCTTGTTGGAAAAAGAACAAGCCGAACTACAATTTTTAAAAAACCAAATCAATCCTCATTTTCTTTTCAATACACTCAACAATATCTACGCATTAGTGTATCATAATTCGGAAAAAGCCTTACCAGCTATACTAAAATTGAGTGAATTAATGCGCTATGTTGCTAGAGATACTAATGGAGACGAACTAGTACCAATACAACAAGAAATCAACTATATCGAAAGTTTTATCGAATTGGAATCATTGCGTATCAAACCTAAAGCGGAAATTGACTATCAAGTGGAAGGTAACACCGATAATATTAAAATAGCGCCCTTATTGTTGATACATTTTGTGGAAAATGGATTTAAACATGGCATCGTCAACAATCCCCAATTTCCCTTACAAATACATATTAAAATAATGGATAATAAAGTTGAATTACATACAGAAAATCAGAAAAACACAAATCAAAAGCCCGATGGTAAAGGCATTGGTATGCAAAATCTAAAAAGAAGATTAGAACTTATTTATCCAAATAAACATCAACTAGAAATTATAGATAATAAAGAAAACTATATTTGTAATCTTATTATAGACTGTCAATAATGATCAAATGTATTGTGATAGATGATGAACCTTGGGCTTGCGCACTATTGGAAGACTATGTACGTAAAATTCCATTCTTAGAACTGGTTGAAAGTAGTAGTAATCCTATCGATGCCATTCACAAAATTCAAAATGGAGATATTCAGTTGGCATTTTTGGATATTCAAATGCCCGAATTGACTGGCATACAATTAATGAAAATTATTCAAAATAAATGTCGTGTCATACTGACAACGGCATATAGTGATTACGCACTAGAAAGTTACGACTATAATGTCATTGATTACCTACTCAAACCTATTCCCTTTGAACGCTTTTATATAGCTGCAACTAAGGCACAGGAAATTTTATTTGACAAAACCGAAACTAGAATTTCATCTACAGAAATACCAAGAACACCTATTAACTTAAATGAATTTCTATTTGTAAAAACAGACAAAAAAACGATCAAACTAGATTTTTCGGATATCATTTATATTGAAGGGTTAAAAGATTATATAGCTTTTCATACGACGAAAGAAAAGCTGCTGGTTTTAGATAGTCTGAAAGCCGTTGAGTCGACATTACCATCGCCAAGTTTCGTAAGAGTGCATAAATCCTTTATCGTAGCTGTCAAAGCTATTGATAGTATAGAGCGAAATCGCATCTTTCTAAAAAATAAAATAATCATCCCAATAGGCGAAACCTATCGGGATAATTTTATGCGAATGATCAATACTAATTAAACGAACTCGGTTGGAATTTTCACATTTCCAGTAAGTATTTTATGTACGGGGCACGCATCAGCAATATGCTGTATTCTCTTCATCTGTTCCGCTGTAAAATTTGCACCTTCAAAAGATATTTTACGGGAGAATACCGTTGTTTTACTAGCATCTTGATCCGATAACTCGACTTCAATATGTATTTTATCGACGTTCCATTCTTTTCTATCCAGATACATCTTTAATGTCGCAGCGGTACAACACGCCAATGAACTGGCCAGTAATTCCGTCGGTTTAAATCCTTTATCCTGTCCGCCCTTGTCTATCGGTTCGTCGGACACTAACTGATTATTTCCAGCAACTACCTCCGTATAATAATTATCTTTTCCTAAAGTGGCTTTTATGCTTGCAGACATCATTTGCGATTTATATATTCCGCAACAAGATAGTATTATAAAAACAAAATTGTCCTAGCCAAACAAAAAAGTATTTAATCCTTACTTACTACCTGTTATTTTACTAAATATCCATATCAACAATACAATTACAATCACCACTAAAATGATCCCCCACCACATACCAGCCTTAAATATAGCCCCAATAGCGGAGCAACTGCTCATCAATAATGTCATACATACGATGGAAACGCCAATCAATTCTTTTTTCATCTCTATTAATTTATTGGAAATAACAGCGCAGTGAAGAAAAAGGTTCAATATTTTTTTCAAAATGGAACATGGAAAAAATATTGAGGATCAAACAGTTAACCTCACTTGTGTGTGAAATGGCTATTCATTTTCATACAATAAACGTTTGTCCCGAATTCCGACCATTCATAATATTTTTCAAAAAAACAGTACTATGCATTACACAGTATTAATAAATACCCATATCTTTGCATTATAAAATTATATCATGGACATACAAAATACACAAAGTCAGATGCGCAAGGGCGTTTTGGAGTTTTGTATCCTTTCTGTCATCAAACAGGGTGGAGAGGTCTATCCTGGAGACATAGCTACCAAAATGAAAGAAGCGAACTTACACATATTGGAAGGTACATTGTACCGTATACTTCGTCGATATAAGCAATAAGATCAGCTTTCATATCTGCTCTTCCTGCTTCGTTTGAGTTAGCATACTGCTCAAGACCACGGCCTAAACCGGCAGGAGTAGCAGCAAAAGCACTTGTTCTAAGCATACCTACAAGGTAGTTATCATGACGTGCTTTCTCATTCGTTTTAGAATAGAAGTTGTTGATTGTTGCGATAACATCACCATATTTAGCTTTGTTTTCAGCTTTGTTAGCCCATTTGTTGAACTCAGCCTCATTTTTAGCTTTAGTAGCAGCCGTTTTATGTTTTGTAAGCGCATCTATCATACCCTGACGGTTTTTCCAGTAGTTGGCAACCTGAGCATATTTAGATGCGTAGTTAAGACGTACTTTTGCGTCTTTGTCCATGTAAACCTTCATTTTGTCCATACCCAGTTTAGACGACTCAACCCATGCAGGGTAAGCAAACTTAACGTTTTGCTCAATACCACCTGCCGGCATCCAACGGTTAGTACGGCCAGGGTATCCAAGAATCATTGCAAAATCATTTTCCTGAACACCTTTTAAGCTTACCGGAAGGTAATGTTTAGGTTTTAGAGGAACGTTTTTCTCAGAGTATTCAGCAGGGTTACCGTTAGCATCTGCATACACACGGAACATAGAGAAGTCACCTGTGTGACGAGGCCATTCCCAGTTATCTGTATCTCCACCAAATTTACCGATGCTTTCAGGAGGTGTACCTACAAGACGAACATCATTATAATCCTGGTAAACGAAATAATAGAATTCATTACCCTGGAAGAAAGGACGAACAGAAACTACATATTTACCGTTCTCGCTGTTTTCTTTTTCGATAGCAGCGCTTTCCTGCTGGATCGCTTTTTCCCTTTCTGCCTCAGTCATATTAGGAGTAAGTTTCCCTAATATCCTTTTTGTAGCATCGTCCATTCTTACGAAGAAACGAACAGAAAGGCTTTTCGGTTTAAGCTCACCTGCACGGTTTACAGCCCAAAAACCATTTTTAAGCCAGTTCGCTTCA
>QFOI01000352.1 GCA_003241175.1 Pseudopedobacter saltans | reverse complement strand
ACTTGGGCCTTGTCCCTGGGAGAGTAGGTAGCCGCCGTATCTATTTGAACAAATCAACAGCTAGCCCCGCACAAAATGTGCGGGGCTAGCTCGTTTTAGGGGGGATATGAAAATAAGAAAGTGCTTTCTCTACTGTTCTGTATTTAGGATATAAATTGGTTTATTTGTGAGATTACTTCTTCTTCGCAAAGACGTTTAGTTTTCAATTTTCAGACAAAAAATACGCGTCATTGTGAATGAAGTGAAGTAATCTTTTGCCAAGTTATTCTTCTACATATACTCTTTTGATGCGCTGTCCAATGCTTGTTAATACTTCATAAGAAATGGTTCCAATTGATTTGGCAACAGTAGAAACTGGAATATTGTTACCAAATATTTCAACGCTATCACCTTCATATACGTTTGGAATGTCTGTTATATCAACCATTGCCATATCCATACAAATGTTTCCGATAAAAGGAACTTTTTTTCCTTTTATGAAAACATAACCATTTCCGTTTCCAAGTTTCCTATTTAATCCATCTGCGTATCCTATTCTTATGGTGGCAATTATTGAGTCACGGAAAACTTTTCCTTTACGATTGTAACCTACAGTGTCTCCATTTTTCACTTTGTGAATTTGAGCGATTGTCGTGATTAATGTGGCTACATTTTCTAATTTATCTTGAATGAGCGAAGAACTGTCAACTCCATATAAACCAATGCCTAATCTCACCATATCCATTTGGTATTGAGGAAATCGTATGATACCTGAAGTATTGGAAATATGCTTAATAAATGAATAGTTCAGAATATTTTCCAATATGGCTGTACCTTTTAGGAATAGGTTGGCTTGAGTGTGGGTAAAATTATCTTCATCTGGGTCCTCGCTGGCAACGAAGTGAGAAAAGGCTGAACGAACATGCATTGTATTGTTTGACAGGATTAAACTCGCAATTTCAGCTATCTCTTCTAGTTCAAATCCGAGCCTATGCATTCCTGTATCAATTTTGATATGTATAGGGTAATTTTTGATTCCTTGATTTAAAAGAAACAGATTAAAGGAATTGTATATTTTAAATGAAAAAATATTAGGTTCCAGATTATAGTTGACAATAGCATCAAATGCTTCCTCGTCAAAATTCATTACCATAATTGGTAACGTGATACCAGAATTTCGTAGGGAAATACCTTCGTCTGCATAGGCTACTGCTAAATAGTCTACATGAAAATATTGCGCCATAGTAGCCACCTCAATACTGCCACACCCATAAGCAAATGCTTTTACCATTGCTACAATCTTCGTTTCTGGTTTTATGTATTTCCTATATAGTTGAAGATTATGTGATAAAGCTGGAATACTAATTTCCAATCTTGTTTGGTGTACGGAGTTCGAAAGAAATCGTGCAATTCGTTCGAAGGAAAATTTTCTTGCACCTTTTAATAGGATTGCTTCTTTATTGAAGTTTAATATTGGAATATTGTCTAAGAAAGATTGAACTGTAGGAAAAACGTTTACTTTTTTAAAATTATAGTTTAACAGTTTACTTAATTTTTCCCATGTCGGTCCAATGGCGACAACTCTATCGATATGATTATGTTCTAGAAGACTAACAATTGCTTTGTAATTTTCTTCATCATAGTATGCAAGGTCAGATATAATAACTGTTTGTGTTATCTTTTGTTGTCTCAAAAAAGACAATGCAATATTGAGCGAATTGATATCAAAACTATAACTGTCATTTATTAATGTACAATTATTGAGTGCTGGCACAATTTGCAAACGCATATCCACTGCTCGTAATTGTAGCATTCTTTCTTGAATGACCTCTTTTTCTACATCAAATAGTAACATCAAGCACCAACAATTGATAGCGTTTTCGATCGATGCATCATCTGTAAAAGGAATAGTTATAGCGATTGTTTCTACGTCGACGCGGGCTGTTATAGTTGTCGTAGTATTAGATGAAACTATATTTTTTATTTGTAAGAAATCATTTTCATTTTTGCCCCAGGTAAATAGTTGTTTCTGTGTTAATAAGTTTTCAAGTTTCAATCCTTCCAGATATAGTGAAGGGAAAATTACTTTTTGACAATTTTTGAACAATTTAATTTTCTCCAAAAGCTTTTCTTCTCGATTTTCGAAGCCTTCGTCGTGAGCACTCCCTATATTGGTAAATATTCCAATAGTAGGTTGAATAATTTTTTCCAAGCGCTGCATTTCATTGGGGAGGGAAATACCTGCTTCAAAAATGCCCAGATTATTTTCAGCTTTCATTTCCCAAATGCTTAGAGGAACTCCGATTTGGGAATTGAAACTTCTTGGGGTTCTTACAATATTCCAATCTGGAGATAATAACTGATTGAGCCATTCTTTCACGATGGTTTTGCCGTTACTTCCGGTTATGCCGATGACTGGATAATGAAATTGTTGTCTGTGAAATCTTGCCAAAGTTTGCAATGCCTCCAACGAGTCATCAACACGCAAAACATTAGCTGCATCCAATATGTGAGAAGGAACAAGATGAAATTTACCGATTACGAAATTTCTCACGCCTTTGTCGAATAAATCTGCAACAAATTGGCTACCACTTCTCTGTTCAGTATCAAGGGCAAAAAATAGGGTACTTTCAGGAAAAGCGAGTTTTCTACTATCTGTCAAAATATAAATGATGTTGCTATCGGGGGCATTAAGACTAGGTTTTTCTCCTAATATGTATGCAATCTGAGCTATTGTGTATGACATAGCACTTGAAAAGTTTGGTTAAAATGAAAGAGGTATCTCCAAAAGAAATACCTCTTCATTAAAAGATTTTTATAAAAAACAAAAACTAGAAATCATCGTCTTCGTCATCAAATCTATCGAAAGAATCGAAATCATTGAACGAATCATCAAACTTGAAATCGTCGTCATCATCTTTTGCAGCTTTTTTACTGCCACCTTTAGAGGTGGATTTACTGCTTGGCGAGGATGATTTAGATTTGGATTTAGGAATATCAAATTCGTCAAAGTCAGGATCCCAGCTATCTTCTTCATCTGCCTTATTCCAATCATCGTCCTCTTCGATAAAGTCGTCATCTTCATCATCGTCCTCTTCGTCCGTTTTCTTTTTAGCAGAAGTTTTTCCCTTCTTTTTGGGTTCGTCTTCTTCTAAAAACAATTCATCGTCCTCTAGATCATTTTCTTCAGAAGATGTTTTTTTCTTACTAGTCGCTGCTTTTTTAGGACTTGTCTTTGGGGTTGTACCCTTTTTTTCTTTATCAGATTTCGTTGCCATAGTTCTTAAAATTGTCGATGTAAAATTTCAACGAGTTATTTAATCTAACAAATTTTTTGTCAATTTTTTTTACAAACTGATTATCTGTTCACGACCAGGTCCATTAGAGACGTACTTGATCGGTGCTTCGATAAAGTTATTAATAAATTCGATATACTCGGTCATATCTTTAGGTAAATCATCCTTATTGGTCAAAACGGAAGTGTCTTTATTCCAGCCTTTACAATCTTGATACACAGCTTTAAGATTTAAACCTTCCATCTGGTAAGGAACTTCTTTTGTCAACTTGCCATCAATATCGTAGGCCGTGCATGCTTCCAATGTCGGAAATTTGTCTAAAACGTCCGCTTTTGTCATAACGACTTTGGTAACTCCGTTAATCATACATGCAAATTTCAAAGCAACTAGATCAATCCAGCCACAACGTCTAGGGCGGCCGGTGGTAGCGCCAAATTCGCTACCTATTTGTCTTAATTCTTCTCCTGTTGCGTCATTAAGTTCAGTAGGGAAAGGACCACTACCTACCCTTGTACAATATGATTTCGTAATGCCGATTATATCTTTGATTTTTTGTGGTGCGATACCCAATCCTGAACAGACGCCAGCAGATATGGTACTAGAGGAAGTTACATAAGGATAAGTACCAAAATCAATATCCAACATAGCGGCTTGAGCGCCTTCTGCCAATACTTTTTTGCCATCTTTAATGGCATTGTTGACGAAATATTCGCCATTGACGATATTAAGTGTGCGCAAAAACTCTATAGCTTCAAAAAATTCATCTTCCCATACAGAAATATCTTCTGTAAAATGGTAATTATCCAATAGTTTCTGATGCTT
>QFOI01000351.1 GCA_003241175.1 Pseudopedobacter saltans | reverse complement strand
CAATCTAAATTGTATTTTAGCCGAAAAATTTAAGGAGGAGAAAAGACTTTTTATGGAAAATAACAACATAGACCAAGGATATGTAAAGACAACAGTGCGCGCCAGTGTTGCCTATATTGAATTTTATCACCCTAAAGGAAACTCTTTACCCGGCTCACTTCTACAAAGCCTAGCTAATTCCATCCAAACCGCAGGCAATGCCGACGACGTAAAAGTCATATTGCTTCGCTCCATTGAACATGATGTTTTTTGTTCAGGAACGCTATTGGAGGAATTAATCCCCATGAAGACAGAAGAAGATGGATATAAGTTTTTTATAGGATTTGCCCATGTCATTAACGCCATGCGTAAATGCCCCAAATTTATAGTTGTTGCCGTACATGGCAAGTGTATCGGAGGAGGCGTGGGACTAGTTGCATCAGCTGACTATGCGATCGCCATGGAAGGTGCGGACGTGAGATTGAGCGAGCTTTGTATCGGATTTGGACCATTTACCATTGGACCTGCTATTGAACGCAAAATGGGTCTTTCTGCGTTCAGTCAATTGGCAATCGATGCTCATATGTGGAGGAGCGCTGACTGGGCACGCAAAAAAGGGTTATATGCAGAACTTCATCCGAACAAAAGAAGTATGGAAGACTCCATTGCTAGATTGACTTCTTCCTTGTCCCAAGTGGACTCGAAAGTCTCTGCGGAGTTGAAAAAGGATTTGTGGAAAGGGACAGAAAACTGGGACGAACTATTAGCAGAAAAAGCAAAAATCAGCGCTCGCCTTGTTGTCATGGATCAAGCAAGAGAATATTTGGACAAATTAAAAAAGACCGTTTTATTTTAGTTGAAAAAGATTTACATCAGCCTTTTGGAAATCTGCACACGGATACAAAAGGCTGATTTTGTATTTAAGTATATTGGATAACATTTGATTTGAAAAAAATTCTAGTCATACAAACTGCGTTTATCGGTGATGTTATATTAGCAACCGCACTGATCGAAAAGCTACATGTCTATTATCCGGATGCCCATATTGACTTCTTATTGAGAAAAGGAAATGAAGGATTATTAAAAGACCATCCTTATTTGCAGGAGGTTTTGATATGGGATAAGAAAAATGGCAAATACAAAAATCTATTTAAACTATTAAAAAATATAAGAGCTACTAAATATGATCTTGTTGTTAACGTTCAACGTTTTGCAGCGACGGGATTACTTACTGCTTTTTCCAAAGCAAAAGTGACTATTGGTTTTGACAAAAACCCTTGGAGTTTTCTTTTTAGCAAAAAAGTAAAACACATCATCAGTACTCCTGAACATCCATTACACGAAATAGAACGAAACCAAGAGTTAATAGCGTCTCTAACAGACAACACTTCTGCAAAGCCTCGACTCTATCCAAATTTTTCAGATTTCTCCGCAGTGGAAAAATACAAATCCCAAAAGTATATATGTATTGCCCCGGCTTCTGTTTGGTTTACTAAACAGTTTCCAAAAGAAAAATGGGTCGAGTTTATATCTTCTTTATCTGACCAGTCCATTTATTTACTAGGAGGGAAGGATGATTATCGACTATGTGAAGACATCATTGCCCAAAGTAGCAAAACCAACAAAATCACGAATCTAGCCGGCGAGCTAAGCTTTTTGCAGTCTGCAGCTTTGCAAAAAGATGCCTTGATGAATTACGTGAATGATTCTGCACCCATGCATATTGCCTCATCCATGAATGCACCTACCGCGGCGATTTATTGTAGCACAATTCCATCATTTGGTTTTGGTCCGTTGTCTGACAAAAGGTTCATAATTGAGACTAAAGAAAATCTAGATTGTAAACCATGCGGCTTGCACGGTCACAAGCAATGCCCTCAAGGACATTTCAAATGTGCGCTGACTATACAAAAAGAACAGTTATCCTCCTTGCTCTCCTGATTCTATACGAAACAATTCTTGACAGTTTTTGAATACGGAATCCACTGTTATAGTTGCCATATCCACGGATGGTAGACTAAGAAACCATCGATCTTTAGGTTTCATATTGGGTAATCTTTTCCCATATACGGAAGAATAAACAACTCGATATTTAGAAGAGTATGTACTCAATTCGGAAAAACGAAAAGCAGATTCACCATTTGCCATGACTACTGTTGGCGGACCATCCATAGCCACACCTGCATGTATCGCAAAAGTATCGTTTGATACCATAAGTCTAGCCTTTTTGATCCACGCAAAAGCTTCCATCAAGGTCGTTTTCCCAACTATGGAGATTATATTAGGGGAAATATTTTGATCTATTATTTTTTTGGAAAAAGCAATTTCACGCGCTCCTCCTATCAACATGATTTTCCCGTCGAAAATCTGAGAAAGTTTTTTAAGAAGCTGAACCCAGTGTCCCAAAGGCCAATTTTTACTTTTTTTGGAAGAGCCTATAACACACAAAATATAGGGATATTCAGATTTGATAATAGGAAGCTTTCCAATATCGATAGATGGTTTATCGAGGTGGGTGGAAGTGTCACATATCCAATTAACGTATGCTTGGTTGAAAACAAACTCGTGCGTCAAATTCCAATCTCTCTCGAAAATATGGGAATAAAAGCTATTGGATAGTTCATTCAACAAATCCTGTTGATAATAGTTGGCGCTACCATACCGCACGGGTGCATGCGCAGCATGTACGATCAAATCGCCATAATTCACGTTTGGAGTCCTCTCCAGCTCAATTACTGTTGACGGAGCTCGATTACGCAGTTCTTTAAAAAGTTTTTTCCTATAGGAAGCATCTTCATGAAACAACTTTTGGTCAACCCATATAAATGAATCAATATAATCTTTGTCCAAAACCTCAGCGAGATCTTTATAGATGGAATTGCCAACGTATACAATCTTCTGACCCCGAAATTTTTCCGCATTTTTGATAGTTGGCAATAAGTTTCGGGATAGTATATAATCACCAATATCGTCCATCCTGACGACCATGACCACATCGGCAGCAAAAGAATTTTTAGGTATCTCGTCAATTTCTCGCATCACACCTTCAACAAATTTGAGCAGCTTTTTATAGCTTTTCCTTTCTTTGTTACGGCGCACAAGAACAGAAATAAATCTTGTGATCATTGATAATGGTGAATTATACTTGCAAAATAAGCGTATCTACCGACATTTTGTAAAACAATCTTTAACGGAGCCTCAAATAAGCAGAAATAGACATTTTCTTTTTTATTTTTGCCTCGCATGACTCGTACAAAGCATATACTTATCTGTAGAAATGATGCGCTTGGAGATACCATACTGGCATTACCTTGTTGTGGACTAATCAAAAAACACTTTCCGCATGTAAAGATTAGTTTCTTAGGACGAAGCTACACCAAGCCAATAATCGACATGTCATCCAATGTGGACCATTTTATCAACTATGAGGATCTGGTCAATCTAGCAGAAGACGATTTGAAAGCTTTTTTTGCGGATACGCATATCGATACAGCAATCCACCTGAGGGCAGATAAGCATCTGGCAGCATTAATCAAAAAAGCAGGCATAAAAAGAAGAATAGGCACGTTCCATTCCATTCATCACTTGTCAACCTGTAACCGGTGGGTAAATTTTAGTAGAAGTAAATCTCATCTGAACGAGGCTCAATTGGACATCAAAATGTTGCGAGCAATTGGGATAAAGGTAATACCTGAATTAAAAGATCTGCCACAATATTATGGTTTCAATAATATTCCACAACTCTCCCCTAAAACAAAAATGGATATATTGGACAACAATAAATTTAACCTGATCCTTCATCCATTAACAACCGGCAATGGGCCAGAATGGGGATTGGAAAATTTCTCTATGCTATTGGAGGATTTGGACAAATCTATTTTCAATATTATCATTGGAGGCAGCCAGCAAGACATGGAAAAAATGGCATCTTTTTTACAGTCTAACGAAGGTAAATACCAACATGTTTCGGGAAATTTGTCATTGGATCAATATATTGCATTGATTGATGCGAGTGACGGAGTCGTAGCTGGTAGTACTGGGCCCGCCCACATTGCAGCGGCACTTGGGAAAAAAACGCTGGGTCTGTATACAGACCTACCCACAAAAAACGTAGAACGCTGGGGGCCC
>QFOI01000350.1 GCA_003241175.1 Pseudopedobacter saltans | reverse complement strand
TAATTCAAAAGTGGTATGTGCCGCTTTGAAATAACCTAGGTCAAAATACAATTTGCATCCTAAATAATCCTTTTCTTCCAACTTAGACATACAAGCCTTGATATAATCGTTGGCTTGGGCTACTCTGGTAGAATTAGGGTATGTGTTGACAAACTCTTGATAGGTTGCCATTGCTTTTTGAGTAGGAGTCTGATCCAACTCTGGACGAGGAGACTGCTTATAGTAACAGAATGCTCGGTTAAATGAAATTTCTTCCAAATACTGGGATGTCGGAAAATTGTCAGAGAACTGCTTGAACAACTGTTCGGCGTTCATATAATCTTTCAGATAATAAGCACAGTAGGCATATTTGTAATACATCGCTTCGTAACGAGGCGTGCTACGCATGTAGGACATCAGGCTACTGTACAACTCCTGTGCTTTTCCCCATTGCTTTTTGTCGTAATATTCGTTTGCGGCCTTATACTTTAGCTCATTGTTGGTGCTTTTAAGTAGCTTAGTGTACTTGCTACCACAAGAGCAAAAAAGTATCGCAATAAGAGAAAACTGAACAATAAATTTCATAAAGAGGGCAAAATTACATTTAATCCGGCAATATAGAAAGCAGAATTTTCCATTTTTCTATCACTACGTTAATATTTCCATAAATATAAAGGAGAAAATCTATCAGGCATCAATTTTTCTTCCAATAATAGACCAATAGTATTTTTTAATCTGCAAAAGGTAGGTTTACCTTTGTAGCGGAACATAAACCTCAGAAACATGAAAAAAGTCTACACACTCATTATTGCCTTCATAGCGTTCAGCCAATTGGCCATTGCTCAAAAGGATCCATCAGCTAAAGCCATATTGGACAAAGTCAATGCTAATATCAAAAGTTCGAAAGGGGCAACAGCCAACTTTTCCTATGCTGTCAAAAACAGAAAAGGAGAATCTCAAGGCGCCGCTCAAGGAAAATTAATTGTTAGTGGTAATAAATACCATATTACACAAGGAGACAATACGATTATCAGCAACGGGACACAATTATGGAATTATGACAAGAGTGCGAATGAAGTCAATGTATCAACACCTTCATCTGCTGCTGGCAGCATCAATCCTGACAAACTTTTAACAGGTTCATTTTCGGCTACCGATTTCAACTACAAATTGGTATCGAAAGATGGCAGCTTGTTCCATATCTTATTGATGCCCGCTGATGCACGCAAAAACTTCAAACAAATTGACCTATATGTGAGCAAGGCACAAAACATGATCACAAAAGCATCCGTTATTGACAAAACTGGCAATACCACTTTTTTTCAATTGTCCAATATCAAAACGAATGTATCCGTTCCTGCTTCCCAATTTGTATTTGACAAAGCGGCTCATCCTGGAGTTGAAGTGATTGATTAAGCTACTCATTGGGTACATAATCCGGCACTTTCACCCTTTTTGTGTAATCGGAATGTACATTAAATACGCCTAAAGCATTTCCTACAATATTGGTTGGAGGATTGGCAGGAGAGGCACTACCAAAGCCATTGTCGTCTGCAGATATATTTTCCACTACAGAAAAATATTTGTAGACGTTTTTATCAATACACTGCATATTGATCCTTACGGAATCTCCAATATTCAAATAGGAACTGTCATTTTGTAAATTATATTGGATATAACGACCATCAGACAATCGATCGGAAAATGGGAAAAAAGTCCATTTGTCATTTTTCATGATGTATTGTCTAAATATGTAATAGTTCTCAAAGCCAGCAGAGTCCTGAAAATTCATTTTGGCAGATATGATATTGTCACCGAAAAGATTACGCCTGGAAAATGTAATGGAGTCTGGAATCCTTATCGGAGGCATCGTAGAAGTTGCAATGTAGGTTACACTATCAACAATGACAGTCAATTGATAAGTCGTCCCCACTATGGGGCGTCTCGATATCGAATAGGTACCGTCACCTCTAAACGGAACCGTATCCACTCTATTGGTAGTCATATTTTTGAGGATAACCATAGCACTATTGACAGTAGGGAAATTATTGTCTTCATAAAAACCAACAGATTTGGAAAGATACACTCTCAGCCCATAAACGTTAGACATATCTGCATCAATAACCAGTTGAGGTTCAGATTGGTCAAGATTTAAACGAATCACTTTTTGGCAAGATATTACGCTCAACAATATAACCACTAACATTAAAGTTATTTTCCTTTTACTCAAAATCATGTTATTTGAATTTGAAATTGTAAGTAACAGAAGGCACAAACCTGAAAAGTGCGGTTCGCTCCACCACCGTTTTGCTGGAGTTATCTGGATCTCTTTTGAATGTCATACTATAGGCATTTTCCCTACCATAGGCATTGAAAAGTGAAAATGTCCAGGAACTTTCAAACTTATCCGTACTTTTTCCTTGCAGTGTCGCACCAAGATCCAAACGGTGGTAAGCCGGCATACGATTGCCATTTCTTTCGGAATAATAATTGATCAAAATATCAGAAACCACATATTTGCCACTAGGAAAAGTCACAGCATTACCTGTGTAATACACCCATGTACCAGAAAGCGTCCATTTGGAATTAAGTTGATAAATACCGACAACGGATATTTCATGCGTCCGATCTTGCCTTGCGGGGTACCATTTTCCACCATTCACCTGGTCTAACTTGCGCTCCGTTTTGCTTAATGTGTAGCTGATCCAACCTGTCAACCGTCCTTTTTTCTTTTTGAAAAAGTTTTCCCAGCCGTAGGCCCTACCTTTTCCGTATAATAATTGCGATTCGACGTCCTTATTGGCAATTATTTCAGCACCATTTTTATAGTCTATCTGGTTTTGCATCCAACGATAATAGACTTCCGACGAATACTCAAACATGCCATCATTTAACTCTCCGAAATATCCGGTAGCCAATTGGTCTCCTATTTCAGGCTTTATGTTAAGACTGCTTGGCACCCACACATCCGTCGGATTGGCAGCAGTGGAATTAGAGAGCAAATGAAGGTTTTGCGTATTACGAGAATAACTAAATCGAATGAAATCTCGATTATCTCGTTGATAACTTATTGCCAAACGAGGCTCAAGATTAAGATAGGTTTTGGCTATTTTTCCCGAGGCAAATACGGAGGAGTCTACCACATCACCAATTTCATCAAAATTATAAAATGTTCCTGGCCCCAAGACATTGAACATGCTTAGTCTCGCTCCATAAGTCACCTGCCAACTAGGATTTATTTTCCAGTCATGCGACAGCCACAGTGCGGATTCTAGGCTTTTTTTCTTTTCCAATATTTGCGTATTGTAACTAGAAGTGCTACTTGTCTCAACTGAGCCAGGTGCAATATCATGATGTATAGTGCTAAAACCAAAATTCAGTCTGCTACGATTGTCAATATGCCACTGCCATTCATTACGTAAAGAAAAATCCCTTATGGAAGAACGAACATCAACATCGTTATTACCAGACTGAATCCGAACGAGATAATCGTAATAACTATACAATAGACTCGTATTGGAAAAAAGAGAACTATTATACACGTGATTCCATCTTAGACTCAAAACTGAATTACCCCAATTTAACCCAAAATCATTTCCGAAACCCAAATTATCGCGACCACGGTATGCTGAAAGGTACAGCCTATTGTTGCTGCCAAACTGATAGTTGGCTTTCGCATTCAGATCGTAAAAGTTGAGTTTGTTTTGATTGACACTACTATCTTTTGAAAGTTTGAGAAACAAATCAGCATATGTTCTCCTTGCATGTATGGAAAATGCACCTTTGTCTTTGGTGATCGGACCTTCAAGATTAAGCCTAGAGGAAATGATGCCAATCCCTCCGCTCAACTGAGTATTGGTCATATTGCCATCATTGGTATGAATATCAAGTACAGAGGACAACCGACCGCCATATTGTGCCGGCATATTTCCTTTGTAAACACTCACATCCTTTATCGCGTCAGAGTTAAATGTTGAGAAAAACCCCAAAAGATGGGTAGCGTTATAGATTGGAGCCTCATCCAACAATATAAGATTCTGATCCGCACCGCCTCCTCGTACATAAAAACCACTATTGCCATCTCCTGCAGATTTGATACCAGGAAGTAACTGTAAAGTCTTTAAGATGTCTT
>QFOI01000349.1 GCA_003241175.1 Pseudopedobacter saltans | reverse complement strand
CGAGCAAATGGATTGGAAGCGCAGGCGAGCGGGCCGATAACCAATTTACATGAAATGGGTAGCAATTTTCCTGAAATCATTAGTAAATTAAAAAATTATAGGAACTATAATCAATTATTTAAAAATGCATTTGGTGATGATCAAATCACCCAAACTCGTATAGTAAATGCCTTGGCACAGTTTGAACGAACTTTAATTTCTTGTAATTCAAATTATGATAAATATTTAGCGGGCAAATATTCCCCAACTATATCTGAAAAAAAAGGTATGGATTTATTTTTTGGCAATGGAACTATGCAGACACTTGGTTGTAGTCATTGTCACGGAGGTCCGAAAACTTATGAAGAATTATTTGCGGATAATGGATTGAATGTACAGTTTAAGGATTCTGGGAGATATGATTTTACTCATCAAAACTATGATATTGGTCGTTTTAGAACTGTTACATTGAGAAATATTGCCTTGACTGCGCCTTATATGCATGATGGTCGATTTAAAACTTTGGAGGAGGTTATTTCTCATTATAGTGACCATGTGGTGGATACGAAAAGTGTTAGTTCATTTTTACGTCATGTCAATAAGGAGGATAAAATGGTTCAACTAAATTTAAATAATGTGGGGGGTAGTTTTAAATGATAATATTGATAATGGATATAAATTGTTTAAAAATCAAACAGTTAGGTAAATTTTGTGCGATGGTTGCGCGTTCAATTTGACTTGAAAAGGTTGGATTTACGTTGGATTACAAGCGTTTATAAATAACTTAAACAACGTTTTAATTGGATTGTAGTACCCATTACAATCCAATTTGTTTAATAACTGACCGAAACAATATAAAATACAAGATTATAGCCTTTTTTCATGTATTTAGTGCTATTCGCTGATAATTTATTATTTGACGTCTTTGTCTCCAGTATCTTGTTTTATTTTATTGCTTTGTTCTTCAAATTCTTGAAGTTGCTCAGTTAGATAATTCTCGTCAAAAATTTCAAAATATGTATCTCCTGCATCGTACATCTCTTTATAAAATTTGTTGGCGGCATTAGATAGTTTCTCAAGTGCGCTAGCATATCTTTTGTAGCTCATTAATTTTTCTAAGTACTTATTAACGAACTCTTTATAATTAACTTCATCGTTACGCCATTTAAAATCAATCAATGGATCTACATAGGCAATTTTTAGATAATCCATTATGCGTCTTAAGCGAAGTAGAGACGTTATATTTTCATCAATTTTCTTCAACGTAGGAAACCTGTCAAGTTGATATACAAACTCATGCAACAACATAGCGTTATTAAATGGAGAATTCTCTATTATTTCCTCCACAGCTTTATTATCAATACTTCCAATAAAATCAGCAAACCCTGTATTATTGCCTGTATTTATACCCTGTATATTTTTAGAAAACATCCCACCTTCACCTGTATTTAGCCACCCCGTATTGATTCCAAGTTTCTCACTAAGTTTTTGAGCATTCTTTTTACTAAGTTTCATTCGCCCCCTTTCAAGATCTGTGATCGTACCTTGAGATACTTCCATTATTGAAGCAATTTCTTTTTGAGTCAAATTAATCTCTTTTCTTACTTTACGAAAACGGAATCCCAAATCCCTGTTTTCTTTCGTTATTTCCATAAAAATAATTTGTATTAATCTGTATTTTTTATTTGTAAATTACAGAAACTTGTTTTTCTTTGTAAAAAATCTGTACAAAATTATGAAAAAATATAATAGACTTTTTGATTTGCCTTATGGAGGAGTAAAAGAAGTTGCACAAAGAGCGAAGGTTAGTGTTTTTACTGTTGGAAATGTTCTTAGAGGTAAATCTCAAAATAAGAGAGTGTTGGAGGAGGTTCGCAACTTTCTTAAAGAAATTGAAGACGTAAAGCAGGAAATACAAAACCATTCGAATAATATTTAATGAAACAGATTTTAATATTAGGACGCGATATTTTCTGTTCTTATGCTTTTTTGAAAAATTATATTTCAAAAAAAACCATAGAAGATTGGAAAAGCAGAAAAATAGGAAATCGGATGTATTTTTCCGGTATAGCTTATATTGAATATTCTTCTATTCCTGCCCCATCCCGTGCCAAACTTCCAACACTGGAAGAACTTACCATCAAAGCCCAAAACGAGCAAAAAGGAAGCCGTGGTGCGCATTACAGGGATAAAATACAGGACTATATTTGGAAGCATTACGCTGACTTGCATACCTATATTGGCAAGCACTATCCAGAGGTTAAGGATCTCGACCGTGCTAGTTATGCAAGAAGGTGGTGTGCTTGGAAATATTTTATAGAGTATATGGGAGGTGTCCCATATGGAGATAGCTCTATCGTTCGCCATATTTTCCATGATATGTTTGGAAAGAAATACACTGCGGAGCAATTAAGCAGAATTTCAAAAGCGATGAAGAGGCACGGCATAGAAGCGAAGCTCTTTGACGGAAGGCACAAGGGTAACAATAAAGGAAACATAAAATACGGCGAGGCTCTTTGGCTACGTTTCTCTTATTATTTCTTGGACGATCGCAAATTTCCTATCACCCAAATACGTGAGTTCCTTTTGAATGAATTTGACAGGAACGATGTTCCATGTGTGACCATGCTGAGGACGAAACAAAAGGAATAGGAACGCAACCCCGCAATGTACGCACAAAGGTATGGCAGACAAAAAGCACGGTAACAAATGCCTTTCGTCCCATTGAAGGCTCCGGAGTGCAAAAATCAACAATGGCAGATTGACGGATTCGAGATACCGTTTTGGGTAGATGGCGACAAATTGTTTGAAAGATGGGTTTTAGTAAGGATAATGGACAGTTGCACAAGAAAGATATTGAGCTCAACCGTTGCCAAAACAGAAACGTCAGTTGTTATTCTAGAAACCTTACAAAAAGCTATTATACAGGAGCAATGTGTCCCATCAGAACTCATAATGGACAAGCATTCTGGAGCTGGAACGGATGGATTCAAGGTCTTCAAAACTGAGATAGAAAAACTAGGGTGTATGGTTGAAATAACTACCGACCCTACCAAAAAAGCTTACATCGAAAAGTATAACCAATACCTAAACAAATATTTTAGCCAGTATCCGGAGTGGCAAGGGGAAGGACGTGCAGGCAAGAACCCAAGACGCAGGAGTGAAGAAAAAATAAATGAATTACGTAAGCGGTCAAACATGATATCCCGAGATGAAGTCATTGCCAGAGGGCTGTTTGCCTGTCACGAATTCAACAAATCCATACTTGCACCGATTGGAAATATCTCGCCCTTGGACAAGGATGCAACAACGGCTAGCAAGGGTATTTCAATTACTAGCCATGACCAACTAGTGAGAATGTTTACATGTCCTAAAGAAATGAAAATTACTAGAGGAATGATCATAATGAAGCAGGGAATCCAAAAAGTATACTACACTTTAAGCCAGGACAACATTTTGCAGTACAACAACACGAGAGTGGCTGTGCATTATGAAAGTTTTGGAGGATCAATATACTTGTTTTCCCAAGATGGTCAATTTATCGAAAGCTCAGAAGCAATAGAACATGGAAGCACTAGCCGTACTGAAAGAAAAGAACAAAAGCAGCCAATGGCTAAGGTACCACTAAACAAACAATTTAAGGAAAAGACAGAAAACGAACTTGAAGGGTTAATGAAAAACCCTGAAAGTATTGAGTTCATACCATCGTATTTGATTAATAAGTCCGCTTACGCAGAAATTCAACAAAGTTTGGAACTGAAAAGACTTTCAAAAATTGAAGGTCTACATATTGCCGAAAAGATGGAACAAATTGTCCACGTACCAGGGGAAAGGCACAACCGCAAACACTACAGCCCCGAAATGGAAGACAACGAAGTGGCGGACCTCGGAGGGCTTGCAGACCTCATGCCAAGAAAAAACAAATCCAGTAATGACAAAACCCAACAATAGATGGAACAGACCAACCACCAGAAAATACAGTTAAAACAGGCGATAGCGGACTTTTGCGACCTTAAGCAGATCAGCCAAAACGAGCTTGCCAAGCTTGCAGGGGTCAACCAGGCAATTATCAGTAAGATCATGAACGATAATTGGACGAACATTTCGGATAAGAGAATCAGGCAGCTAGCTTCTTATGTCAACGTTTCCAAC
>QFOI01000348.1 GCA_003241175.1 Pseudopedobacter saltans | reverse complement strand
CGCCGGAACAGTACTATGTGGCTCGCCAAAAAGGAACAGAACGGCCGTTTACAAGTCAATACGAAGACTTTGACGGTATTGGCACCTACTACTGTGCTGCTTGTGGAAACCCTTTATTCAAAAGCAATGCTAAATTTGATAGTGGTTGTGGTTGGCCGAGTTTTTTCGAGCCCATCAGCAAAGGATCATTGATTTACCAACCGGATCATTCGCATGGCATGGAGAGGACAGAAGTGTTGTGTGGGAGGTGTAAGAGTCATTTGGGACATGTATTTGATGACGGCCCTTTGCCTACAGGGTTAAGATATTGTATGAATGGTGTGGTACTCGATTTCAAGGAACAAGATCAAAAAAACGAAACGGAAAAGGAACAATAGTTGAATTTTTATGCCATAAAAGAATCAAAAAGCAAACTATGAAAAAGAAGTATCTGGCAATAGGATTAATGACAATTTTGATAGGGTCAGTAGCTTGTAACAACCCAAACTCTAATGCACGACCCTCTGAAAAGAATAAAACTACAACAACGACCGATTTGATTGACAATGCGGGTCTCAATATTCCAGAGGAGTATCGTGAAGGAGCACAATTGGTAACATCCAATGATTGTCTGACTTGTCACAAAGTAAGTGATACTTCCATAGGACCTTCTTTTACGTCCATTGCGAATAGGTATGACAATATTGAGGCAAATGAAAGTAAACTATTAGTCAGTGTGCAACAAGGCAGTCATGGGATATGGGGCACCAAAGTCATGACTCCCCATCCTAATCTTACACCGGAAGATGGACACAAAATGATCAGATACATATTGTCAAACAGGACAAAAAAATAGGAACTTAATCAACTTAGTTGGCGTACATGAAACAGTTTGAACTCTTGGATGTAGACACCAATAGGCCATCCAAGAAAAAAATACCCTATCCCATAAGTGATAAATTGCAGAAGTACCTTGAGCGTTTCGGAAGGGAAGTGCCAATGGATCTGCAATATGAGGATCTTATGCATTTTACATTTGCCATTCCAATACTCGACAGCAATGGCAAAGAAACAAATTGGGAAAAAGTGTCCTATGATCTTAGGGAATGGGAATATATCAGCGATGGACTTGTTAAGATGTATGCCATCCTTAAGACAGAAGGTGATTTAAGTTTTGCCAATCATCTGGAAGTAGCACAGATTGAGTTTTGTGGCTTTGGCAATAGTCAACCTTTTCGCATTAGGATCATCAATAAATACAATGCCAATTATGATCATTTTTATGTGAAAAGAGCAGATGCCAGTCGTATCTATGGACTAGAACTTGAGCATGTCTTGTCTCCGCATCGGCTAAATTATTTCACTTATGGACAAACGTTGATTGAAGAGCACATTCCTGGCATTCCCGGTGATATTTTTGTGTCTGAAATTTTGCCAACGATGCCTAATCCATTACGTTTTTATAAAGAGTTTGTCAAGTTCAACGAACGGTGTTTTGTTCGACTTCTGGGAGATATGCGTTCGTATAACTACGTGGTGGAAATGCCTCCAGATATTGATGGTGTTCAATATAGAATTCGGGCTATTGATTTTGATCAGCAAAGTTACGAGGGGCGAAAGAATCTTTATTTGCCTCAGTTTTTTGTGGAAAATACACCTATTGTTAAAAAGGTTATTGAACATTTCAATCAAGAGTCCGTCGCTCAATACCAGGCTGAGGAAAGGGCAAGGATCGTTTTTAGGATTATTACCGAACGATACCAAGTAAAAGAACTATTGGATGCTATGATTCATGACGAATTGGCTCCAAAAGAAAAAATAGATCAACTCAAAGTTGAGTTGGCAGATCACTTTAAAGAAACAAAATTTCTCAGGGCAAAAACAATGGGACAAGTCGTCAAGTTACAACTGAAGCAAAACTTAATGACAAGTTTACTCGTAATACAAACCGCACGACAATTCCGTGGTGCAAGGATATAGTTGTTTATAGTTCGTGATAGACCTCATTAAAAGGTACGCGGAAACGGTCACCTCGTATTCCCAGCGTACCTTTTCTAATACCACAGGAAATAATCATATTTATTTCTGCGCCGTAAGGAAGTTTGAGTATTTTTTTGGTTCTTCTACTGTCAAAACCTTCCATAGGGCAAGTATCATATCCTTGCTCTGCCATTGCAATCATGAAAGTTTGTGCGGTCAGCCCACAAGATTTATGTACAACGACACGCATATCGTTTTCCGAAACTTGATAAACGACGGGCCTGAAAATACCCACTAATAAAACTATCAATTTGCGAATCCATCCAATAATACCGAAAAAATTAGCGTACAAAAAAGGCATCACTTTTCCGTAATATGTTTCTTGGTTGTTCATCCTATCCAAAATACGATCTTCTGGACTATTCAGTGCAATATTGTTTTTTTCAAAAGCTAAAGCCGCTTTTGCACGTTTGCGAAACAAGTCACGACGTGTAACAAACACAACCATTTGCTGTGCAGTAGTGGCAGTGGATTGACCCATACAAGCTTTTGCGAGTGGTTCCAATATTTCCTTGGAAGTAATATGGTAAAACTCCCATAATTGCATATTGGAGCTATTGGGCGCCAATGTCGCCAACGCTATGCATTTCTTGACTTTTTCAGTATCAAGCGGTTTTGTTTTGTCGTAGATACGGACAGAGCGCCTATGTTGAAGTACTTCTTCCAGATTCATATTGGAAAGTGTTTTGGCAAAAATAACAGTGATCGTTTACAATTCTTTTTTTATCAATAAAAAACCTTCTCCAACGTCTGTTTTGCTTGCATTTCCTCCTTTTTTGTAAATCATCAGGTAAGAAAATTTTATAGTAAAAACGTAGTTGTCCAAATGTCTAGAAATAGTCATTAGTTGAGGATTGGCATAATAGTTTCCATTCTTATAAATCATCAGATGTGGATCTGCTAACTCTTTTCGGAACATATTGGCAATAGTGTCCAATGCGAAGCTAATGGTTGTTCCTTTTTCATTTTTGATTTGATAGGGCGTTTTATATGTTTTGGATATAAAATAT
The DNA here is from genome assembly GCA_003241175.1 of Pseudopedobacter saltans. Taxonomy (GTDB): domain Bacteria; phylum Bacteroidota; class Bacteroidia; order Chitinophagales; family Chitinophagaceae; genus Rhizosphaericola. The sequence continues at coordinate 1,142 of QFOI01000348.1, read as the reverse complement.
TTCTTGTTGTCGATCTCTATTGAGTCTGTACTTTGTAAGTCTTTCATGTCATACATCCATTGATAGGAATCTATGTTGTATAGATTTTCTTGTAATGGCATTACTCTAAAAGAAGGGTTGTCGTCTTGAGTAAAATTCCTATTTTTTTCTAAATGCAAAATAACCTTCATAGTATCAATACTTTCTAGTTTAACAAGATACTGCTTTTCTTTTCTGTTTCTAGTTTTTAGTATGGTTTCGATGGGCGCCAATGGTGTATTGGTAAGCGGTTGCAAAGGTTTGATACCATAGTGCTCTACAAAGTGTGACAATACATTATAGCCTCTTTCCTCTTTTGTATTTTTTTTACCGTTGATAATTTCGCGTAATTGTTTGAGTTGCGATCTTACGGAAAGAGAGGGCGCACTTTGCGGACCATAGACAGACAATAGAGCAAAGATACATAAAGTGATAGGTATAAACTTAATGTTTCCTGGCTTCAACAAACTATACACCGCAACTATAACCAACCAAATACCAATAACGAAAATAGCGTATCTATCTTCTGTGATACCATAATCTGAGATGCGTATACTGATTGCAATAAACAACAACGCCAACAATGGGAACAACATAATATAAAAGAAACGACTGAAAGTTCGAATCCATTTGTTGCCTTCGTTTTCCCTTATTGGAAAAATTAAAAGTAACGACAATATCCCAAAAACAGAATACCCCATGATCAGCCAAGAGACAATCCCATTAGGCAAACTTCTCTGTATTAAAATATTGATTTCGTACAAAAAAAGTATGACCAAATAAATGCTCATTAACGGTATCAATATGTATTGTGTAAATACTTTAAGTCCTTTAGGATAACTATTATCTTGCTCCAACTGAGAAAAATTGCTTGGGACTTTGGAAAGAAAAAAAACTGTGTTGAAAAAGAAAGCAATAAAGAAAAAAACATAGGCATAGACATCAGATACTATGTATACATGCCAGAGCTCACCTACTGCTTTAATGGCCAAAGCAATACCTAGATACAAAACGCCCGAATATAGTCCAGATGTCAATATCAATAAAAACAATGACTTGTTGTATTGCCAAAAAGAAAGATTGTTGTGGTTTTTTAAAAATGGGGCAAATGAAACCATCAGATG
>QFOI01000347.1 GCA_003241175.1 Pseudopedobacter saltans | reverse complement strand
ACTTGGGCCTTGTCCCTGGGAGAGTAGGTAGCCGCCGTATCTATTTGAACAAATCAACAGCTAGCCCCGCACAAAATGTGCGGGGCTAGCTCGTTTTAGCGGGGATATGAATGAATAATTCAAGAAGTAATTAATTTGGGAGTTGATTTGGTTGATATAGAAGTTATAGGTAAATCAGATTGAATTGATTTTTTGTGATTCAAACCTATTTCCATTACGTTTTCGATCAGACTAAAATTGTCGCTTGCTAATTGTTGTTGTGTAATTATTTTTTCTTCTGATTCATACCAATTTTGAAAAATATCTTTATCTATCCTATTAATATCTTTCAATATAGGAATATGGAAGGATTTTAATGCTTCGGCATTACAAAGCTGTTCATATTGATTTTTAATTGGTAGACAAATTAGCTTTTTACCTAAATACAATACTTCTGCGGGGGTCTCAAATCCAGCGCCTGTTATGACACCATGTGATGATAATACACTTTGTGTAAATTTTTTGTTATCGATAGGATAAAAAATAACGTTTTTATGTTCAGTTGTTACAGAAACTTTTGGTGAAAAGACTTCAAATTTTATATTGGAAAATTTCTCTAATGTTTTAAGTATTTCTAAGTTGCCATAATGGGATAGATAAACGGTAACATGACCTTTATTTGTTGGTTTGGCTGTTTGTATGCTATTTTTAATAACGGGTAGATGGATAAAACTATCGTATTTTTCAAAATGCAATCCAATATAGTTGGTAGCAGGTGCGTATTTTTTCAAAACAAGTTCTCCAAATGCATTTTTAATATTTGGTCTGGGAACTTTACTTGATTGAAATGATGCCTGATGTCCAAATCCAGTGGAAGGTATTTTTTTTATCATACAAGCTAGGGCTGTAATAGATTCGAAATCATTTATTACAATGTCATATTTTTCGATAGGAAGTTGATGTGCTTCTTTCCATACTCTACTAAACTGCAGTGATTTTAGGGTTTTGAGATAGTCTAACCCACCCGTATTATTATAAAAAAATCCCAACCCTTTACTTCTATACGCAATTTCAAATCCAGGATCCAAACTGCAGTTTTCCCCACTTAAAAAGATATCTACAGTACCGTATTTTTTTAAATACGGAATCAACTCTCTTACACGTGCGATGTGCCCATTCCCTGTTGCTTGTACGGCGTAGAATATTTTCATATTGTTGGCTTCTTCTTTGTGTAACCAAAATTGACACTATCCTATTACCTGTATATTAAGGAATGGTAAAGTTTGTATTAAGTATGTAAAAAACCTTTGAACCAGTTACCTGATTTTTTTATGGTTCTTTCTTGGGTGTCTTTGTTGACATGGATTAATCCAAATTTGGGCGTGTATCCATAATTCCATTCAAAATTATCCGTCAAAGTCCAAGCAAAATATCCATCAATCGGCAAACCTTCATTTTTGAGTTTTAATAGTTCCGTTAGATGACTTTTATAATAAATGATCCTTTTGACGTCGTTGATGTTATTGTTGATCATCGTGTCTTTAAATGATGCACCGTTTTCGGTTATGATAATGCGGGGCATATTGGAATACTTGGCAAATTGCCTGATTATTTTCCCAAAAGCTTCGCTATTGACTTCCCAACCCATTGAAGTATAAGGTACATTTCTATCTTGAGGTTTGACTTCACTTGCTGACAGGTAGGGAATAATAGGGTTATATTTTACAGTTATAGGAAAATAATTTTGAATACCTATAAAATCGTAATCAAATGTCATCAAATCCTTATGGCGCCAAGCGAGATTGTGAACTTCCAGTTTTTCAAGTAGCTTAAAATCGCTAATTCTCGGATAGCCCATACCTAATAAAGGCTCAACGAAAAGTCGATTCATGATAGTGTCAACCCTTTGTGCTGCTTTGACATCCTCTATCTTATCTGAATTGGGATAGATGTAAGAGCAGGAAAAAGTCGTTCCAATATATGCTCCACTTACATTTTCTCTTAATACTCTTCCTCCTTGAGCTTGGCAAAGCAAAGTATTGTGCACAGCTGGGAAAAAGGAGGAAATCCCTCTTCTTCCTGGGGCATGCATGCCTAGCATGTAACCCAAAGTAGTAAAACCGGTTGGCTCATTCAATACGATCCAATCCTTGACCCTATCACCAAAACTATCTGCGCAAACTTTTACATAATATGAAAACCAATCCACCATTCTATGACTTGTCCATCCTCCTTCCAATTCCAATACATTAGGCAAATCCCAATGGTAAAGAGTAACAAATGGTTTTATTCCATTGGCCAAGCAATAGTCAATGACGTCATTGTAATACTTTATACCTAATGGATTAGGCTCTCCAATACCGTTAGGTAAAATTCTTGACCAGGAAATAGAAAACCTGAAAGTATTGAACCCAATGAGTTTGCATAAATCAATATCCTCTTTGTACCTATGGAAAAAATCGCAAGCCTTACCAATTTTGTGGTTGTTTTTTATCTTTTTGCTTTTGTCCGCAAATGCATCCCAAATGGAATCAGTACGGCCATCAATATGCCTAGCTCCTTCATTTTGTTGTGCTGCAATAGCAACGCCCCATAGAAAATCCTTTCCGAAATCACTAGCTGAAATTACTCTGCTCTTCATGTAAGCAATGTTGTGATACAAATAGGGAAGATACTATTCCCGAACACAGAGCAACGATAAAAACGATTATCTTTTCGTTAATTCATTTGCGATATATTGTTAGTGAGACTTGCCAAGTCCTGGTGTAGAGATCTAACCGTCGCTTGCAATTCGTTAAGCATATTGGCTCTAAGATGAAGGTCTTCAGAAGTAAATGTACCTCCATTTTTGAAAAATTTGTTTTCATCCTCAGGTGAAAGATCGTCTTGGAAGTTGATCGTCATCCAGCGTTTTTTGATGCTTTCTATCAAGGAAATCTTTTGGCTATTGCTAAAACTTTTTTCATTGAGCATATACCAAATAGCGGAAGGGATCATATTGGCTGCATTGTCCGCATACCATACTGAGCCCAAAAGATTTTTGTTTTGAGGCCATTTGATCTTTTTTCCGGCTGGATTGATCATTAATGCTGCAATACCCCCACCTAAAATACCTCCTCCGATGGCGACCGTATTTTGTACGGAATTTTTTTGGATAGCAACTGTAGCTATCGTTGTCAATGCTCCTACTATTATGGAGGTTATGGTTAGTTGATTGTTTCTTTTCTGATTGATATTATCCAAATAATTGGCAACTTGGTCCGTTTTTTCTCCTTCACAATCCAACGTGGCAGCAACTCCGTCTATCTCCTCATTAAGTTGTTGTATGGCGAGTAATGCTTTTAATTGTAACGCGTTTTTTTGAGAAGTATTAGATGTATCGATGCTGCCCATTTGCAACAACAGAGGTAAAATCCCTGCTGCATTGGCCGTATAAAGATTATGGGGTGTATAATGGTTAAGTTGAGATTGCAATCTTGTCACCTCCTCCTGCGAAAATCGTTTAAGGTTCTTATTTTCATAGTAGGTATTGGGTTGGCAATAATCTTCTCCTATCGATAGCGACGAAATGTTCATAGGTTTGCCACATCCATAGAAATCGAGTAAGAAACAGGCGATTACAGAAACAGCAACATGACGTTTCATACTATTCGTATTTAAAAGGTAAAAGGAAGTAGTTTTTCAGCCATTGTTTGGATAGTTGCCTGTATTTCAGGTTTGTATACATATTTCTTTACTTCGAAATTAAAAGCACCAACTGTGAAATAGTCATCCTTGTCTCTTCGTAAACGCCATTTGTCTATTTTGTTTTTTGCCAAAAAAGACAATTGTTCTTTCGTTAACGGAATACTTGCTGCATATCCATCTTGTTGGTCTTTGGAGAAAACAAAATCCCATTGCTTACCATTCACAAACAAGAGTGAAAACTGGTTATTGTTTTTGAGTGGAAAATCATTGTCTAATGACAACAAGTCCAAGTAAGCTTGTCTATCTTCAATATGAAAAGAAAAATGTATAGTTGTGAGGAAATGCTCTTCATTACTATGTTCCGTCGTATATAATGGAAGGCTTTTGATATTGTCCCCGGCAATTTTTTCGAAACTGTAAATATGGTTTTTTTCAGAAACGATTGTGTCTTTGATGGTTGGGATTCTATCTATGTACACCCCGTCCTGATTTTTTTCCGAAGGTAAATTGGATGGTCTTTTAGGCCAT
>QFOI01000346.1:1638-5841 GCA_003241175.1 Pseudopedobacter saltans | reverse complement strand
TATATTTGCTATTAGCAAGTAATTATGGAAGATATTTGTAAAATAAAAGACGTGCTTTTTTTTATCTATTCTTTTGAAAATACATTTTCAAAAGAAGCAGGTATTACGTTGAATGAAGCATTGATTTTATGCAAATTAAAAGATGGTAAATCTTATTCTGCCAGTGAAATTGCTGATTTTATTGGATTGACGACTTCCCGTGTTTCAAGAATTATTTCCGGTTTTGAAACCAAAGGAATGATTTCTAGAACAATTGGCAATAGTGATAAAAGACAAATGTTTTTTGAGTTGACTAAAGAAGGAAAACAACTCGTGAAAAAGATGCAAAACAAACAGGCGTCTATCCAAGATTTGAGCAAAAAAATTACAGACATTTTAGCATAATATTTTTTTACCCTAATAGTTGCTATTAGCAATTATTAATAATAGAAATAAAATGAAAATAGTTATCATCGGAGGCGTAGCTGGAGGAGCTACAGCCGCAGCACGTTTAAGAAGAATGGATGAGCACGCAGCAATCACCATTTACGAGAAGGGAACAGACATCTCCTACGCCAATTGCGGCCTACCTTATTACATCGGCCGCAACATAACAGATCGCGACCGGCTATTACTGCAAACGCCAGAATCTTTTAACGCTCGCTTTAATGTAGCTGTCAAAGTTTTGCACGAAGTAACCGCTATTGACACCACTTCAAAAACAGTAACGGTTCTAAATCTTGCCACCAATGAAACAATAGTGGACCATTTTGACAAATTGCTCATAAGCACGGGAGCAATAGGTCGCTTACCCCAATTTGTGAAAGAAGAAAAAGCTCCCGTATTTGGTTTGCGTACACTCGCAGATATGGATGCCATCGATCATTATATCAATCAAGAACAGCCAAAACGCGCTATTGTAGTAGGTGCTGGCTTTATAGGACTCGAAATGGCAGAAAACCTTGTAGAACGAGGATTAAACGTTACCATAGTGCAATATGGCAAGCAAATATTAGGAACGGTCGATTACGAGATGGCTTGCATTTTACACAATGATTTGCGAACACTTGGGGTGAACTTGATACTCGATGCTGAAGTAACAGCTATGGAGCTCCATAATAATACGGCTTCATTGAAATTGAAATCCGGAGAAAGTATAACAGGAGATCTAATATTGGTTTCCACAGGTATAGCACCCAACGCTGCCTTGGCCAAAAATGCGGGGATCACATTAGGAGATCAAGGCGGTATTAGCGTAAATGAATATATGCAAACTTCTTCGCCTGACGTTTATGCAGTGGGCGATGTAGCCGAAATCTACCATCGCATTTTTAAAAGCAAAATGCTCGTACCACTTGCCGGTCCTGCTAATAAACAGGCCAGAATCGCTGCCGACAATATGATTTTGGGAAATAAGAAAAAATACGAAGGAGCTATTGGCACTTCGATTCTTAAACTAAGTACCCTTACGGCGGCATCCGTAGGTGGCACGGAAGAGCAACTAAAGCGTTTCAATATTTCGTTTTTTACGGATATGATCCACGGACAATCACATGCCAGTTATTATCCTGGATCACAGCCGATTAGTTTAAAGATAAATTATGCACCAAACTCAGGTTTACTCTTAGGCGCGCAAGTGGTAGGCGGAGCTGGTGTTGATGCACGTATTGATATGCTGGCAACTATCATGCAAAATGGAGGCACAATCTATGATCTTGCCGAATTGGAACACGCTTATGCTCCGCCCTATTCTTCTGCTAAAGACCCCGTAAATATGATAGGATTTGTGGCGGAAAATAAACTCGAAAACCTTGTGAAGACTATTAGCCATCACGAATTATCAGACTTGTTAATCTCAGAAAATACTTTGTTATTGGATGTACGTACTTCTGACGAATTCGAAATGGGACATATTGACGATGCGCTTAATTTTCCTTTAGATAAAATGCGCACACAACTTACCCAATTGTCAAAGGACAAAATGATTATAGTGTACTGCCAAGTGGGCTTGCGTGGATACGTCGCGGCCAGAATGCTAACACAGTCAGGTTTCCCAAAAGTGTACAACCTTAGTGGGGGATACAAAACCTATGCTTCGGTGCAACAATCCGAACAAGCCATAAAATGTACATCAGAATCTATAGTCTTAACAGAAAATAGAGTTGAATCTAAAATACCCGCTGTTGCTAGCATCCAGATAGATGCTTGTGGACTGCAATGCCCAGGTCCTATAATGAAACTAAAAGATGCGTATCAAAAAATAAAAAATGGACAATCTTTATCCATAGTGGTAACGGATCCTGGTTTTGTGGAAGATGTACAAGGCTGGAGCAAAATGATGGGGGCTAGTGTTGAACACATTGACCGCGACAATGGCAAGTTTCAAGTCATCATAAAAAAAACACTCCTACCCGAAACTAGGGACAATTACATTCCCATAAGAGACAATAAAACCATTATTGTATTTAGCAATGATTTCGATAAAGTTTTTGCTTCGCTCATTATTGCCAACGGAGCTATTGCCGCGGGCAAAAAAGTGACTTTGTTTTTCACTTTCTGGGGCTTGTCCGTAATTCGTAAAATGAGTACTACCACAAACAAAAGTTTTTTAGATAAAATATTTGGAAAGATGTTGCCCAATAGCATACAGCAATTATCATTATCTAAAATGAATATGCTAGGTATGGCACCAAAAATGATGCAATACGTGATGAAGAAAAAGAATGTTCAATCCCTGCAAATGCTTTTACAAAACCTCCTCAACAACGGCGCAGAACTCATCGCCTGCTCTATGTCCATGGAAGTAATGGGAATCCAGAGAGCAGAATTAATTGATGAAGTCAAAATTGCCGGCGTTGCCGCGTATTTAGAACGCAGTGAACAAGCCAATATGAATTTATTTATTTAAATACTAACAATTATCAGCATTTAAGCACTTGTTGGTCAATAAGTGCTTAATCCTCCAACAGAGAATTTCCACATTTGGAAACAAAAAAAATTACTTTATGATTACAATCTTAGACAACTTGGTGTATAGTTTCGGACAAATGAACCTATTTTAATCCGATATTTTCGCTAAAAAATACCATAATTTAACTTATAAAGAGATGACAGTAGAAGAAACAAAAGACTTTATTGCCCATAATAGTTGAGAATGTATTGCTGTGGAGGTCCGCCCAAGCAATTCCAAAAATGAAGATGGCACATTCAAGCCATTTTATCTGAAAAGAAAATTTAGCTATCACAAAACAACACGTTTGAATTAACTGTTACCAACTTTGCAGACCCTTATGGTCAAAAGCCTTTAGCTGAAATTTTGAGACCCGAAAACGAAGTTGTTTTTAGAAGCTAACGAAAATTACAACTAATTGAAAATCAATAAACTAAATTTGAGGTTATTAAGAATATTCATCAAGAGAAACATAGCGCGGAAGGGCGAACATCCCATTGCGACTGGTGCGTATAAAGCAGATTTTTCGGCGGATATTCAATATACGGTCAAGCCACTATTGCAACCATTTGCTGATATTTTAAACCAATATACCAATGGTTTTGCAGAATGGAAAATTGGTGGAGTACAGGACATATTGGGCAAAGAATTTCTACCATTCGGTCTGAAAGAAGGGCAAATTTTCAAAGAATATGATTTGATGTATGTTTTAATGATTTACTATTTTGAGGTACTCGGAATGTTGATGGATGCGGTTTTGATATGGAAGAAAATCGGTCCACAAACTTACAAATTCCGTTAGTGAAAATTAATTAGCAACGTAATTGATTACACTAGCAAAAGGACAACTGATTTTGGAAGTGGTTAGAAATTTACTATTAATCATTGTATAATATTTGTATTTTTTAATTGTCTAACTCAATATTGGTTGTAAAAGTACCTTTGACCTGTATCCTTCTATTTATTTCTATGATAATCAATACCCTTTTATTTTATCAATCTTTACTATATTTGATTCACAGAATGTGTTTAGAATATTTACGAATTTGTTGTAAAGAACGAGGAGACCTAAAAGGGGACTTGGTCAATTTTGGAATTTCTAAGTGGTTTTAAAAATAAAGATGATAAACTGTTGTGAGCCTTTGCAGTACTAGTTTGTAGAATTGTTCAACAATTTTACTGCTAAAAACTTGTAAGGAATTTATCAAGTCCCAGCGGGATCACAACAACAAAGCAACTTCAATGAAGTTGCTTTGTTGCTTTTACGGTTTCAT
>QFOI01000346.1:0-1606 GCA_003241175.1 Pseudopedobacter saltans | reverse complement strand
TTGCTTTTTAGAGTATTAAAAAAATAATTCAATATAAAAACTCAGAATATACTCAAATTTCATTAGTATTGTTGTGCAATAAATAAATCCAACCAACTGTAAAAGTGTTCTGTTGTTATGCCAATGGTACGCTCTAGGATATTATTTATATCAAATTATTGATTAAATAATTGAATGCTTTTTTATGTTATTAAACGCCAAGAGGACCAATTTGTTCTTTGTCTATTTTGCACTGTGGTTAATTACCATTAGTTCGTTGTTATGTCTTGTTTCCAAATATGAGTTATTTGCGTTGATCAACCATCATAGGTGTACAATAGCAGATTACATATTCTCATTTTTTACGGAATTAGGGAGTGGATATGTATTGATCCCAATGTTGTTTTATTTTCTGTATAAGAAAAACTATCGCCTAATCATCAATCTTGCAGTGATTCTAATCGTAAACTCATTGTTGGTTTCTTGGCTAAAGCATTATTTTTACGAATCAAGACCATTGCTGGCTTATGGCAGAAGTGTTGTGGAAACAGCTCCTTGGACGACCTTATACGAAAAATATTCCTTTCCATCCGGACATACATCTTTAGCTTTCGCCATAGGAACCTACCTTTCTCTTGTATTCAAAAATAATTATCTCAAAATAATATGTTTTGCGTCGGCGTGTTTGATTGGTTATTCAAGAGTGTATTTGGGTGAACATTTTCCTATTGATGTTTGCTGCGGATCTATTTTAGGACTTTCAGTTGCTTGTATTTACTATTTTTTGGTCAACAATTATTTATCCAAACGATTCAGAAAAGAACCAAAAACCTTGTCTTCGTTTGTCGAAACCGTAGGATAGTATAACTTATAAAATAATAAAAAAGCCTCGTCATCTTCCAGAATGTAACGAGGCTTTTTTATTATTTGTAAATATTCATTTTCTCATCATAAATCGGACTTTGAATTCCCAAGAAATTCAATACACTATGAAATACATTGTATTGCGTTAATTCTTTTTCTGGTTTGAGTTGTGTACTGTCAGAGACCCAAACTATAAACGGTATTTCATATTGGACTTTTGGTGCAATACTCAATGGGAGTCCATGCATGTACATATTGTTTTCTCCTAACGATTCTCCGTGATCTGAAATAAATATCATCGAACTTCTATAGTCTTTCAACTGCTGTAAGTCCTCTATAATGCTGTGTAGGATATAGTCGGTATACACAATTGTATTGTCATAAGCATTGACTAATTCTTCATGCGAACATTGTCCCAATTCTACACTATTACAAACAGGTTTGAATGTCTCAAATTGTTTAGGATATTTAGTGCTGTATGTAGGTCCATGACTGGTACTAGTATGCAAAACAACAAATATTTTATTTTTTTTGCTCGCTAATATTTGCTCTTTCAATCCTGCCAAAAGCACTTCGTCATAGTTGCAATCCGCACCTTTGCATTCCTTCTGTAAATCTTCTTTTTTCAAATAATTTTTAATGTGTACAGGAGGTTCACCCCAGTTCGTCGTACGCCAGATGACATCCACATTTGTTCTATTCAAATAATTTGGCAGGATTTCGTAGAGGTCTCCTGATTTCTTCGGTTCCAATATGGCTCTCA
>QFOI01000345.1 GCA_003241175.1 Pseudopedobacter saltans | reverse complement strand
ACATCGCACCTAGGTCCGAAATATTGGTCAACAAGGCTCCTTCGTCAACCAAACTTCCCACCTTTAACGGAAGACGGTCGATGACACCATCAAAAGGTGCATGTACAAAAGTGTAAGAGTATCTTTTTTCATAATCATCCCTTATGGCCTTGGCTTCATCAACTTTGGCACTTAATGCTGCGTAACGCTCACGAGCCAAATCGTATTCGGAAGGTGTAACCACTTTTTTCTGAACAAGACCATAGACACGATTTTTTTCAATTTCTGCACCTTTGGCATCTGCTATGGCACTACTGACGGCGGCTTTGGATTGGTTAAGTTGTATTTGTAGCTCATCATTGGCAATCTTGAAAAGGACTTGCCCTTTCTTGACCGCGTCTCCTTCATCCACAAAAGATTTTTCCAATATGCCTCTAACACGAGCACGAATCTCTACGTTTTTGATGGCTTGGATGTTCGTCACATAAGGTTGGTCGATAACGGTATCCTTGGTAATCGGGTGTGTAACGGGCAGTACAGGTAAGGCTATTTCCCCTGCGTTTTCGTTGTCCTTGGTTTTGCAACTCAAGGCAAAAGTAATTCCTGCGACTAAGAGCCACAAATGCGTTTTTTTTATCATCGTAAAGTACAATAACAGTCATTCCGAAGGATTTGGTAAAACTTCGGTTTTCGTAAAAGAATTAGATTGAAAATATATTCGTTTCCTTTAGTAGGAAACAATCTATTAAGATGCGCTTAGGAAAAACTAAAATGGGGTAAGTCTAAACAGATAGTCGTAATACTGCGCAAAAGCGTTTTTGCTGTCGGAAAGAAGCGTGTTATGCTTATGTAAAATGTCTATTTGGTTGTCACAAATAGTATTTTCAGGTAGTGTCGGAGCTAAAAAGAGCAGTTTTGCATTGTTGTTAAATGCATTTTTTGCAGATAAGTGTGCAGATATTGGGAAATCATCTGATTGGTATTGTACATCTTTTTGTTCCAATACATCTGTCAACAGCATTTCCCAAATGCTTTCATAATCATCAAAACTATTTTCTCCAATACATACCTGAGTACTAGCATCCAATTTTGGCGCCAATGCTGCACATGAACCTGGTATTAGGGTCAATATGTTTAAGTAGGATAGGAGAAATAAGAAATAAACGATTTTTCGCACGATGTCCGCAATATAGCCAAGGATGCTCGATTAGCCAAGCCAAAACGCAAAAAAGCGGGGAAAAGCATTGCTTTTCCCCGCTTTTTAACAAGAAATTCCAATTTATTTTATTTCCACTTTTGCTTCTTTGTGTTCTGCTTTTTTACCTAAAGGTTTTTTGGCAGCGATGTCCATAAGGACTGGTGCAGCAACGAAAATGGAAGAATAAGTACCTGTGATTACACCGATAAGCATTGCAAATGCAAATCCTCTTGTAACCTCTCCACCAAAGACGAACAATATCAAAATGGTTAAGAATACGGTTAAGGATGTCATTACCGTACGGCTTAATGTTTGGTTGATCGCTCTATTGATAATCGAATGTTTGTCGGAAACCAACATGATCTTAGAATCTTCACGAATACGGTCATATACAATGACAGTATCATTCATGGAGAAACCAATTACCGTCAATACCGCAGCAATAAAGTGCTGGTCTATTTCCAATGGGAATGGTACGATCTTTCTAAAGAAACTAAACACAATCAACGTTACCAATACGTCATGCAACAATGAAATGATAGTACCGACAGAATATCTCCAGTCACGGAAACGTATGAAAATATACAAACAGATGATGATCATTGCCACAATTGTAGCTTTGGTCGCACCTTGTTCCAATTCCTTGGAAATGGTTGGCAATACCGTTTGGCTACTTTGTTTGTACTTACTGTCAAATGTGGCATAGTTCAAGCCTGCAGGTAAGTATTTCTGCAAACCTTTGAACAATGTTTCTTCTACTTTCAAATCTGTTGCTTGGTCAGTGGAAGTGATCAAGTAAGAAGTAGTGATGTTCAATTGAGAAGGCGTGTTGACTGTTTTGATGATAGGATATTCTCCAAAAACATTTTTCAAATCGTCACGAACCTCTTCGATTTTAGGTGCTTTGTCAAAACGTACAGTGTAGCTACGTCCACCAGCAAATTCCACACCTTTGTCAAAACCGTAGAACAAAGAAGCGATACCTAGAATCAATACGAAAACGGAAATGACATAGGCAATCTTTCTTTTGCCAACAAAGTTGAATTGTTTGTGTGTAAATATTTTACGGGAAATACCAGTAAAATATTCGAAGTGACGACCCTTGGTCGTGTACATATCCGAAATCAACCTTGTGACCATGATTCCGGTAAATAAGGAAAGCAATAAACCTATTATCTGTGTGGTAGCGAATCCCAATACAGGACCTAAACCAAAATAAGCTAAGATAATCGCAGTCAACAAGGAAGTTACGTGACCATCCAATATAGGTGCATAGGAGCGCTTGTAACCATTACTTACCGCTTCAAGATAAGTTTCACCTTTGGTGATTTCCTCTTTAATACGTTCAAATATGATTACGTTGGCATCCACCGCCATACCTATCGTCAGTACAAGACCCGCAATACCTGGAGCTGTCAAAGTGAATCCCATGGAGCTCAATACACCAATAGTGAACAACAAGTTCAATACCAATGCTATATTAGCTATCCAACCTGCCGTGTTGTAATAAACAACCATCAATATGAAAATCACAAGGAATGATATTCCAAATGCCATCATACCACCTGAAATCGCTTCTCCTCCCAAAGTCGGCCCAACGATTTGTTCTTGAACGATTTTCGCAGGAGCAGGTAGTTTACCAGATTGAAGAATGTCAGACAAATCTTGTGCTTCTACAACAGAATAACTTCCGGAGATTTCAGAAGAACCATTGGGAATTACACCGTTTACAAATGGTGCGCTATAGACCATATTGTCCAAAACGATCGCAATAGGACGACCGATATTCTTTTCCGTCATCTGAGCCCAAGTATGTGTACCTACGGCATCCATGCTCATTTTGATAGCAACACGACCTCTTTCATCATAATCTTGTTTAGCATCACTTACGTGTTCGCCTTCCAAAGGTGCAGTTCCGTCAGCTTGGGTTTTGATCGCATATATTTCCAACACGTTTTTCAGTGCAGCTGGTGTATTTGGATCAGTATTGGGTTTGCCATACATGAATACCAAGTTAGAAGGAAATTGTTTTTTCACAACATCCATTGCCAAATATTTATTCAAAGTAGAGGTATCCTCTTTAGCAATTCTTCCAATATATGCAGGGAACTGAACCTGTCCGTTTTCACCTTGCTGACCTTGCGCAGGCGCCATCATGCTCAATATTGGATGTTCTGCTTTCATTAAGGCAGCACTATCCACTTTGCTACCTGCGGTAGTTTTGTTTGTTGTTGCGCCATGAATATCAGAAAGTGTTGCAACGCCACCTGAATCGGCTTTGGCTGCAGCATTCTTAACAGAATCTGTTTTTGCAGTAACTGCATTGAGAGAATCGCTTACACCTTTGTTTCCTTTAAGTAGGGATGCGAGCGTTTTGTCAGCATTTACAAGTGCATCGCCAATTTCAGAAATATTGTACACTTCAAAGAATTGCAGATTTGCAGTAGATTGAAGATAGTTTCTAACTCTTTCTGGATCATTGGCACCAGCCAATTCGATGGTAATTGTTCCTCTCTTTGGATCAGGATTGATAGTTGGAGACGCAACTCCAAAACGGTCAATACGCGTTCTCAGAATACGGTAAGTACTTTGAAATGCGGCATCAGCCTGTCCTCTTAGATAAGATAAAACTTGGTCATCGGAGCTGTTGTATTTAACCTTACCGCCACTCTTTGTGATGAAATAAGGTGCTAATTTTTTGCCACCAGATTTTTTTGCAAACTCTTCGCCAAACAAAGTGATGTAGTCTGCATTGCCATTAGCTCTTCTTGCTGTGGCAGCTTCAATGGATTGTACAATAGCTGGGTCATTGGAATTACCAGACAAAGTACGAACAAGGCCGTCCATGCCGACTTCCATTGTTACACTCATACCACCTTGTAAGTCAAGGCCTAACTGAAGTTCGTTGTCTTTGGCTTTCTGATAAGTAGTCAAGCCGAAAAGTCCAATTTTACTGTCTCTTGTACTGTCTAGTAGATGGTTGTACTCTGCTTTTTGGAATTCTTTCAAAGAGTCACTATAAGCAGCAGCCAATGTACTATTGCTCCCG
>QFOI01000344.1 GCA_003241175.1 Pseudopedobacter saltans | reverse complement strand
GAATACAATTTTGAAACACCCAATACATTTCTAAAACAAATTAGTCGTAGAGCTAGAAGTTGGGATTTTTGTCATTGTGTAAATCCTATAAATGATTTATCAATACAATTTTTTGGAAGTTGTGAAATCACTCCATCTATTCAAAATATTGAACAAATACATGATAAAAATATAAAAGGGCAGTTATTATTATGGGAGTGCACAAAACAAGAAATTGAAGAAATTGATAGAATTTTAAGTCCAATTGAACTCACAATAAAAATAATTGATGATAATAATAATGATAGTTGTTTAATAGCTATAACAAACTTTATGTTTGACCCATCTATTGGGATATATAGTGTAGCAATGGATTGGGATAGTTTTGAGAACGGAAATGTTAGAAATAAATTAGAAGTCAATAATCTAACCCAGTTAATTCCTGGAAATGAGTATCGAGGAGAAGACCCTCCATTTATTGAGGAAATAATAAATAGGCACTCAAACACAAAATTCACTAAGATTCAAGTTAGTGAAATGGAAAACATAGTCGGATTTCCGCTAATCCATACTGAAAGAACTATAATAGTCACAAGATTTCAAATGATTGACAAAAAAGCAATTGCCGAAATTGAAAGGAAATTGAAAGAAGTTAAACAAATCGACAAGCTAAATTTCCAAATAGAATTCGGTATAAAAGAGGACTATATGTGGTCGAATCCAATTTGCGAATTAAATATGTCATGGACTCCAGAATTAAATATTGCTTCAATTGATGATTATCTTAACACAGAAACAGAATGTCTAAGAATATTTAATGAAGTTTTACCAACTTTAGATAATGATATGCAACTAAAAAACACGTTCGAAATACTACATATTGCTGGTGAAATTGGCTTCGATAATAATAACAACGGATAACATGGAATTGACGTTTTGTTACGGGCAAAAGAATTGGCTCAACTCGATATCATTGTTAAAAAAAACTACTATTAAATGTAGTTGATTTTGGAAATGTAAAGAAGGGTTATAAAAATAGGGAGGTTTACAGATACAAAAATGCTGGAAATAGAATAACTGTTTGAATTTTCTGATTTATGAAATTAAAATTATTGATTTTTACCCTTTTTATTTCTGCAATCATAATTAGATTTTTTTGCGGAATTTATGTCCATGACGAATTTGCTGAAACAAATTTCTTTATAAAGTACAAACCAACTTGGAAATGGAAATTTTACTCGCCACGCGGAATGTCTGATTTGAAATTTGAAGAAATGAGCGCAGAACAAAAAACTGAACAAAAATATTGGGAGGAATTTATTGTTGGAAGGCAACCACTCTAAAAAACTGCCAATAATGTGTTATTTGTGTCAGATTGAGGTGCAAAATTCTAAGACCATTTTTCTATTTAACTTTAGTGCAAAACTCAGCTGACGGCATAATCGCAAAACCTCAAAAGGGAAAATCCATTAATAAAACAAAAGGCTTAGCAAACCGCTAAGCCTTTTGTTTTATTAAAAAGTGAAGTCCACAATTAGAACACAAACGCAACATAAGCATTAAATGCGTTGTTGTACATTTTGTTGCTACTATTGCTAGAAATGTCTTTAATTATATTGGTTAGACCAGCTTGGTAGCTTGCACCGATTCTTATATCATGAGAAAAATTCTTAAGAGGGAGTTTGTATTCCAATCCGCCTAAGCCGGCGATATCGTTGGATTTCAAACCGGATTTAACATTAGTCTTGTCTCCGTTAGGATTTACTCTTTTGGCTGATAACAATACACCAAATTGTGGTCCAGCTAATACGGACAAACCACTATTGCCAATAGTGTATTTTGCCAATAAAGGAATTGTAAAATAGTTGTATTTGAGATTTTGTGGATCTGAATAGGTAATGTTAAAATATTGTCCAGTAAGCTTGGTTCCCAGTGCAGCATAGTTCATGCCTATCTGAACTCCCCAACTTTTAGAAAAAGGAATATCCAGAAAAGCGCCAAAATTCATTCCTGACTTACTTTTCATTGTAGCATTGGCCGAACCGTAAAAATCAGCAGTATTGTTGGAGTTAATATATCCAGCCTTCAAGCCAAATTTCGGATTTAGAGTTGTTTCTTCACTGTCATCTTTATCATCCGTTGTTTTGTCTTGGCTATAAGCCGATTGAAATACACCCAAAGAGAGCAGGAGGACAATAGCGTACTTTTTCATTTTCATTTAAAAGAGATTTTGTAATAATCAAATATGGATTACTTTAATTAAACAAGGTTTAAAGGCTCGATATAAAAGATCCAAATATCGATAAATTGAAAAAGTAATGTTTACGTTTTTTAAAAGGTATATCTAAGCGCGATGCCGCCAAGATTGGGCGTAAAATCACTTCCGCCCGCTAAGATAATGGATGGTTGCCAATCCACACTGATATTAATAGGTATTTTTGCAAATCCGTAGTCTAATCCAATAATGCCGTCTATCCCGAATTCGGAACCTTTTCCTGTATGGTTGTCTTTGTATTCCTTGTTCCAGCGTCCAAAATGTATACCGGGACCCAAAATGAAATTGAGGCCATTTATACCGTCCACGGAATGGTTAAATTCGTATAAACCCGCAATTCTAGTACCATGTTTCCAAAATGATACCTGAAATTCTGCATTGTTGTCATTGGCAAAATAATTTTTGTAGGAAATGGTCGTGCCTCCTATCAGTCTTACACCAATGGCTTGGTCGTAATTAACCTGACAAAAAGCTGAAAACGAACTAAAAACGGCAAAAACGAGTACAATGAATTTTTTCATAAAACGCTAAAAAATGGCTGATTCATTTATCAACGAGAATTATGCCAATAAATTTCACTAAATATTGTTAAGCTTATGGCTAACTTTGCACCCACACATTATGAAAGCAAGAACATTAAAGCAGGATAAAGTCAATATTATTACCTTGGGTTGTAGCAAAAACCTTGTCGATAGCGAGGTGTTAAGTGGACAACTTCAAGCAAACGATATTGCCGTGGCGCATGAGAATGAAAAACTGGATCACAATATCGTGGTGGTCAATACTTGTGGATTTATTGACAGTGCAAAAGAAGAAAGCATCAACACTATATTGGAACAAATTGAATTGAAGCGTTCTGGTAAATTGGATAAGGTTTATGTGACGGGTTGCTTAAGCGAAAGATACCGAGGTAATCTGGAAGAGGAAATTCCGGAAGTGGATCAATGGTTTGGAACTTTTGAACTGCCATTGATGTTGAAAGCGTTGAATGCGGATTACAAAAAAGAATTGTTAGGCGAGAGGTTGTTAAGCACGCCAAAACATTATGCTTATCTTAAAATTAGTGAAGGTTGCAATCGTACCTGTGCTTTTTGTGCCATTCCGCTAATGCGTGGTGGGCATGTAAGTAGACCGATAGAAGATCTTTTAAAAGAAGCGGAGCGCTTGGTTGCCGGTGGCGTGAAAGAGGTTATGCTGATCGCACAAGAGTTGACATATTATGGTTTGGATTTGTATAAAGAAAGAAAGTTAGCCGAGCTATTGGATCGTATGGCACTTATTCCGGGTTTGGAGTGGATCCGCTTACATTATGCCTATCCTAACAAATTTCCGATGGACGTATTGGATGTGATGAAAAAGCATGACAATATATGTAACTATTTGGATATGCCTTTGCAGCACGCTAGTGACAATATGCTCAAGGCGATGCGCCGTCAAAGTACACGTAAGGAAATGGAAGATTTGATTGCGGCTATTCGTGAGAAAAATCCGGGTATTTGTTTGCGTACAACTTTGATTGCTGGATTTCCCGGAGAGACTTTACAAGATGTGGAAGAACTAAAAGACTTTCTTAAGGAGCAGAGATTTGACCGCGTAGGTATTTTTCCTTATAGTCATGAAGAAGGAACATCTGCTGGTGATTTAGTGGATGACGTTCCTGCTGAGGAAAAGGAAAGAAGGGCGCAGGAAATCATGGAATTACAATCCGAAATCAGTTACGAAAAAAACCAAGAAAAAATTGGACAGGTTTTGAAGGTATTGATTGACAAGAAAGAAGCTGGAAAATATATTGGAAGAACAGAATTTGATAGCGTTGAAGTGGATAACGATGTTATTATCAATTCGAAAAAGAAATTGAAAATCGGAGATTTTGTTATGGCTCGTATTGTGAAAGCATACGATTATGACTTGGAAGCGGAAGTTGTCGAGTAGTTTTGGAGTGGGATTAGTTTTACAAAAATGTATAGTTAGTAAGTGTAGTTATGGCAGTGC
>QFOI01000343.1 GCA_003241175.1 Pseudopedobacter saltans | reverse complement strand
TAACATCTTCAATGCCGTCTTGAAATCACCAGCTTGTTTGACTTCATAACCTTCTCTTTCAAGAATCCTTGCTAATAAACTCCTTAGTTTTACTTCGTCATCGATGAGTAGTAGGGGAAAATGCATTGTTGTTTTTACTTATCGTCCAATAATAACTTATAAAAGAAAATCTAAAATTAGCTGCAAATTTAATAATGGATTGCGACATATAGTTATTCTTATAGACTGAGGAAGAATATATTCTAAATTTGGCGTATGATTGAATCACCTATAGTTTCAAACTCGTTTCTCTTGCATTAAAAGCGGATACAGACAAATGGTAAGTTTCATTCATCCTGTATTCCGGCATTTCTATAGTTATTTTTCTTGTTTCACCGGGTAAAAGGGAAAAATAATTGTCAGTGTAGAATGTGGCGGGCAACATTGCATTTGCCTTGTCTGCCAATTTCACCTGCGTGAAAAACGCGAGCTTTCGGGATATGTTTTTTACGTGGACATCCCAAAAACAACTATTTTTTGAGACTCTTTTTTCAACCGTTGTGGAGAGCGTTACCTGAGGAAGCTTGTCCATGTTCGAAAAACCGGAAACGGCAGGCCCAGTCATTGTCCAAGCTTCATTATAATGATCCTTGGAACGCCAATACAAGGCATCTGCCACATCTCTGCCATAGGAATCCTTTAGTATTATCTTGATAAAGTGGACCTGAGTAATACTGTCGTTGAACTCCAGCTTCAAGGCATCCGCTACCAGACCATCGGCGGGTATGTTTATTTTCTTGGTCTCAGTATGAACCAACCTTGAAGCAAAATCGTAGATGTCTGCCTGTACGGTATATCCAGCAAAGTCCTTTCGGAAGTCGTTATATACCGAAACCGTGTTAGTATGGTAGTCGAACTGGGGGTGTAGTGCTGCTAGACCATTCTGTGCGAAGTACAATGCCGCTGTTGGACGCAGGTACCAGTCATACATGCGGCTTGCTGTCTGTGGAAGTGGGCTATTGTTGTACCAAAACAAAAATCCAGAGGCAAAACGGTCCCCCCAGTTAAACTTGTTGCGGTTCCATACTTCACAAATCGCCCTGTAATTCATTGCGCCTACCAGTTGAGCCTTTTTTGCATACTCGTCAATGGTTGTGGATTTTCCGAACTGATCTACTGCCTCTCTGTACTTGCTGTTCATGTTGTGGAAACCGTTGCCGTCGAGATAGTTCCATACTGTGTCATTGATGGGCCAAAGGTCTTTTTGGGGCATCATTTCTCGTAGAGACTCCACTAGTGGCAGGCAGGGCGTCCCGTACTCGGGATTGAAGCCATTGATGCGGCTTCCTCTTGTGGAGGCTGTATTTTCGAAATACTGCATGGGGTTTTCGTATTTATAGGGGCTGCCGTCGTGTACTCCACAGCATTCTGACTGTTGCTGATAGCCGTTTGCCGAATCTGCATTGTGTATAGCCTCCTCTGTGCCAGGTAGCGCTTTGGACTCATTCGTTGCTACGTAGTAGGCTACGGAAGGGTGGGAGCGGATTCTTTTTACCGTGGATCGAAGGTTTTGAAAATAGAGGGAGGTGTCTTCCGGGAAACGAGTATCACCTGTTATCCAGAATTCATTCCATACCAAAAGACCCAAGGCGTCGCAAACGTCGTAAAAGAGGTCCGATTCCGCTATACCTCCAGCCCAAAGCCTAACCATGTTGAAACCTGCCTGTCTGGTGTAGCGGAGTTCCGTTTTGGTTCGGGCAGGTGAAGTACGTAGCATGGCTTCGGGTATCCAGTTGGTGCCTCTAATGAAAACAGGGTGGCCATTCACAATGAATCTTCGTGACCTATCAGGAGTATTTTGGTCAGAGGTAATCTGTCTTACTCCGAAACTTGTTGTCAGTTTGTGAGAAGTCTCACTACCTTGCTTAAATGCAAGGTCCATTTTATAAAGATGAGGATTGCCCTTGTTAACCGGCCACCAGAGCTTAGGTTTGGACATTATAAGCTGAGGATATTCACTTGGACGGAAAACAACGATTCTCTCTTCATTGGGTTGCAATTCTACTTCTTTTTCTAAATGAATATCCGTTCCTTTTATTTTTCCTTCGAATTTTCCTTTTTGCTTGCTACCGGTGTTGTTTTTAACTTCCACAGAGACTGTTTCAAAAGCGTAGCTGGTATCCGGTAGAGGAAGTCTCGTCTGCACTAGAGGATGCCCGAGCGTAACATTACCAGTGGAGTATAGCTCGACATCGCGCCAAATACCCGTATTCCTATCCCTTATGCCATCGGGGGCCGTAAAATCCCATCCAACACTCATCAGCATGGTTACGTTTCTGCCGATCTCTCCGTCACCGCCGTTTTTGTTTTCCCCGATTGCTCCGTTGCGACTTTTATTTTTTAAGTATACATTTCCAGGTATGTCAACAGGGGATACGTCTATTGCCAATACATTGTTGCCTCTATGTTTGATAACATTTGTTACATCGAAATTTCCTGCGTCGAACATACCGGATAGCCGTCCAAGATTTATTCCGTTTAGCCACACTGTCGCTCTGTAGTTGATGCCGTGCAGTTTCAGCCATGTTTTTTTACCGTTTAATCTCTTAGAGACATTGAATTCAGTTCGAAACCAATAGTGGTAAAATTCTCTCCCAACATCGTTTATGTCGGGTATTAGTTTGAGTGTATACTTATTGTTGTCACCATAATAAGGGTCTGCGTACACTTTGTCCTGTACCAAACTATTCAAAACAGTTCCTGGTATAGTCGACGATAGCCACCCATCAGTTTTGTAGTCTAAAGTGGATACCAGTTTTCCTGAATCAGCCTTTTCCACTTTCTGCATTTTCCAAACAAAACCGTTTTTGCTACTTAGGAAAACAGACTGTGAAGACGAAGGTCGCATTTCAAAAGTGGTCTCTTGGGCTCGTAAGCATGTTGGAGCCAAAATAGTTGTTGTAAGCAGTAAACGGAATATGTTCAGCATAAATTTTTTTTGGAACATTTGGCATGGAATAGAGTGTCTGTTTTCTATGATTTACACAAAAAAATAACATCCACTCTAATATTGCCATGAGGTTAAGAACGATTGTTTTATTGACTTTGCACTTAGATAATCCCGATATACAACTTAATGGGTAAATATGGAGGAAATGTTCTTAGTAAAAAGTGTTTCTTAATCAGAACCAAAGCTACCTAAATCGTGCGAATTATACTTATACCAAAGTAAAAAACTTTTAGAACTCCGAGTTGCATCCGTACTAAACGAGATCTTCAAATAAGATCTTATTGATCATAAATGTGTCAGTTTGTTAACGATGGATACTAGATTGACCATCTCTTAGTTTAATCATTTCCGAAGCTGCCAACAATAGGGCTCCCGATACATGGAAATCGTTTAGTACCCTCGGTCTCTTATAATAAAATAAAATATTTTCCTCAATATTGGTACCAACACACACATCCTCAACTTTACCATCATCCGTCACCTTTTTAGAGAGTCCTTTCCATCCTTCTACCGCAATTGATTTGTAAGATGCAGGAATCCATTTTTCGTTGACCGCCTTTGCAATGGCATACACAAACATAGCGGTTCCCGAACTTTCAAGGTAAGAGTCATGCTTGTCTATTATTTGGTGCCATAAACCAGCCTGATCTTGATAGCGTGCAATGCCTGTTAGCTGACGTTGTAAGAAAGCTATCAGTTCTTGCCTTTTTGGGTGTGACTGTGGCAAATTGTTCAACAAGTCCACCTGTGCCATAGCCATCCACCCATTACAACGCAACCAATGAGCCACACCGTTTTGGGCTATGTCACTGTACCAACAATGAAAGTATACTCCTTTTGTTGAATCATACAGATACCTGTTGAAATGCTCAACTTGCTTGATTGCGTCATCAAAAAACTTCATGTCACCTGTTAGTTTGCCCATGCGCGCCAAGAAGGGTACACTCATGTATAGATCATCTGCCCAAATTGTCATTTTGTGTGGAAAGTTTCTGCATAGTGTACCGTCCTTAAGACGTATCTGTTTATTCAGAATATAGTCGGCTGTTTTGCGTATATACTCGTAGTATTCATTAATGTCGCCGGTTTTCTTTGTATCCAACAACGCTGCTGCCATTGCCCCGCAATCATCCAAAGACCCCATCCTGAAAAACCTAGCCCATTCCGGCATTGATTTTAAATTGAAACGGTCCTTAAAATAACCTGTGTTTTTAAAGATAAAATTGAAGTTTTTGTTTACATATTCCCTGTATGCATCTTCTTTAAGTAGTTC